>NZ_JAAGPE010000100.1:0-29608 GCF_017104605.1 Burkholderia sp. Ac-20384
TCGAACGTCCGCTCGTCCGGTTCCAGTCGAAACCGCTGTCGATCAATATCAACGGCAAGTCCGTCGGCCCGATGCAGGTGCCGGAAGGGCTGATGATGATCGAGTTCCTGCACGAATACGCGGGCCTCACCGGTTCGCGGCTCGGCTGCGGGCAGGGCATCTGCCACGCGTGCGTCGTGATCGTCGACAAGCCGGACGGCACCAGCGAGGAAATGCGCACCTGCATCACCGGCGCGCACTTCTTCCACGGCCGCTCGATTCGCACGATCGAAGGTCATGCGAAGCGCAACGAAGCGGGCGAAGTGGTCGAGCTGTCGCCGATCCAGCAGAAGTTCCTCGAGCACTTCAGCTTCCAGTGCGGCTACTGCACGCCGGGCTTCGTCAATGCGGCGACCGTGCTGATCGAACGCCTGAAGCGCGAGCCGGTTGCGAAGGCCGACGTCGAGCGCACGATCACCGAGGCGCTCGACGCGCACCTCTGCCGCTGCACGGGCTATGTCCGCTACTACGAAGCCGTCAAGGACGTGGTGCTGACGACGCCGGGACTCGTGAAGGACGCCGCATGAAACGCACATTCGCTCATCGTGTCGCGCGGGCTGCGGGCTTCCCCGCGCTCGCCGCGGCCTGCGCGCTGCTGCTCGCTGCGTGCGGCGGCCATGACGCACCGGCCTCGAACGCGGCTTCCGGCGCGCCCGGTGCCGACCAGATCGCGCGCGGCCGCTATCTCGTCAAGGCCGCCGACTGCGCGGCGTGCCACACCGCGAAGGACGGCGCACCGTTCGCCGGCGGCGCGCCGCTCGAATCGCCGTTCGGCACGTTCTACGGCTCGAACATCACGCCCGACAAGGATCACGGGATCGGCAGCTGGAGCGCGGACGATTTCTACGCCGCGCTGCACGACGGCAAGGCGCCGGGCAAGCGCCTGTATCCGTCGATGCCGTACACGTCGTACCGTCAGCTCACGCGCGCCGATTCCGACGCGATGTATGCGTACCTGAAGACCGTCAAGCCGGTCGCCCTGGAAAACCGCGAGCACGAGCTGAAGTTCCCGTACAACCTGCGCTTCGGGATGGTCTTCTGGGACATGGTGTTCCTGAAGGACAGCCTGCCCGATGCATCGGCCGGCCAGTCCGCCGACTGGCAGCGCGGCCGCTATCTGGCGGGTGCGCTCGGCCACTGCGCGGAATGCCATACGCCGCGTGCGTTCACGGGCCAGCTCGACAGCGCGAAGCCGTTCGCCGGCGCCGCGCTCGGCCGCGTGGCCGCGCCCGACATCACGCCGGCCGGCCTGGCCGCGCGCGGCTGGACGGGGGCCGACCTGCAGACGTTCTTCGGCGTCGGCATCGCGCCGCAAGGCTCGGCGTTCGGCGAAATGTACCCGGTCGTGCACCTGAGCACGCAGTACATGACGAAGGACGACCTGCGCGCGCTGTCCGTGTACCTGCTGGGCGACACGCCGCCCGCGCCGCAACCGGTGAAGCCGGTGTCGGCCGACGCCGCGCAGCTCGCGGCCGGCCGCTCGGTGTATCTCGCGGTCTGCGCGGGCTGCCACGGCTTCAACGGCGAAGGCAAGCCGCACGTGGCGGTGCCGATGAACGGCAATTCGACGGTGCGTCAGGGCGACCCGCGCAACCTGCTGGTCGCGATGCTCGACGGCATCGGCGAGCAGAAGTTCGCCGGGTTCGAGAACCTGCAGCCGATGCCGGGTTTCGCGCACACGCTGAGCGACGATGAACTCGCGCAGCTCGCGAACTACCTGCGTGCGACGTGGGGCGGCCAGCCCGCGAGCGTCACGCCGGCCGACGTGAAGGCCATGCGCTAAGACGTGCCGCAGGGCGGGGCGTCGCGCGCGAGTCGACCGGCTTCCGGTGCTCGCGTGCGACGCGTCGTCCGATTTTTCGCGGCGGCTCTTCAGTAGCCGCTGCCTCCTCCGCCTCCGCTGCCTCCCGAGCTGCCACCGCCATACCGGCTCATGCCCGGTCCCTGCGCAGGGCCACTACCCGACGACATACATCCCGCCGACAGCACGAGCACCAGCGCGGCGATCAGCGCCGCAGCCAACCTTGACGATTTCATGTCCGCCTCCTTGCCACGCGCAGGCCGCGGGAAAGGCCGGTTCGCGTGAACCACGCGTCTGCGTGCTGACGGAACATGAAACGTTTCGGGCGGGCGGTTTATTCCATGCTTTTTGCGGATCGTTGAACGCGCACGGGCTGGGGACCGGAGCCGTTGCACCGCGCCTTGGTACACTCCGGCAGGCCGCCATTCCGATTCCGACGACAAAAATCATGAGTGCCACCGCCGAACGTCCGCCGTCGCGCCTGTCGAACCCCGTCGTGTTCGGCTGCATGTCGTTTGCCGTCGGCGGCCCGCTGGTCGCATCGCTTGTCTGGCCGGCCGTGATGCTGATCGCGTGGTCGTTGATCGACGGTCCGTCGTGGGAGGTACTGAAGGTCAGCGCCGGCATGGTGCCGCTGATCTTCTTCGCGTCGTTCCTGTTCGGCTATTTCGTGCCGGCGGCCGTGGTGGGCGGCATCATGGGCGCAATCGGCACGCGGATCCGGCGGCGCTGGTTCGTGCTGCTGGGGATGGTCGTCGGGGCAGGCGCGATGATCGGCTTCGTCGAACTCGTGGCCTACCTGCTGAAAATCGACAAGGTCGGCGACATCGACGCGATCGCCACGCTCGATGCGATCGTGACGTCGGCCGTGCTGTCGCACTGGCTTCATCGGCGGCTCGCACGCCGGCGTTGAACGTGGCGCGGTGCGTCATCGGGCGCTGTGTCGTTGCTCGCGAGCATGCAGCGGGCGGAACCGCACGGCCGCTTCCGCGGCCTGCGGGTTGTGATGCTGTTCCTGAAGCGGAAGCCGCCGTCGCGGCGGCCCGCGATCAACGATAGACGAGATCGGCGCGGCGGTTCTGTGCCCACGAATCCTCGTCGTGGCCGAGCGCAACCGGCTTTTCCTTGCCGAGGCTGACCGCCTCGAGTTGCGTGGCCGGCACACCGAGCGTTTCGAGCCCGCTCATCACGGCCTGCGAGCGGCGTTGGCCGAGCGCAAGGTTGTATTCGGACGTGCCGCGTTCGTCGGTGTTGCCCTGGATCAGCACGTGCCGCGACGGATGGCTGCGCAGGTAGTCGGCATGCGCCTGCAGCAGCGACTGGTATTCGGGCTTGACGGAATACTGGTCGAAATCGAAGTAGATGCTGCGCTTCGCGAGCGGGCTGTTCGGATTATTGAGCTCGTCGGCCGTCACCGTTGCGACGGCTTCGCTAGAGGGTGTCGGCGGCGTGCCGGCATTCTCGGGCGTCTTCGCCGCATTGTGGCAACCGGCCAGCAGCACGAAGGTTGCCAGGACCGCAAATCGGTTCGTTTTGCTCATCGTTCGTCTCCAGCGGTTGACTGCGTTGAACGCGTGGGGCGTGCGATCGGCACGTCCGTATCCGGCCGCAACGGCGCGAAAGGTCCGGCACCCACGATGTGAATCGTGTTCGTAAGCCGGTGGTGCGCCATATGAAAGAGTGTCGCGACCGGAACGCCAAATCTCGGCGTCGCTGCAAACAGATTAGGAATAATGTCACAGCGTGACCAGTTTCTCCGCATTTTTTTGCGCCGACGCGACAGACCGGGCGGCATTCTTGCCTCCGTGCGGGCGCAACCACAGCGAAAAAGGCCGCGCACGGGCGCGGCCTTTTCGGCACGGGGCATGACGACGGGGCGGTTTGCCTGACACGATCGGCGCAGCAGCGTTGTGCTGCGCCGATCGTGTCGCGTCGTCAGAACTTGTGCCGCAGCCCCAGTGCGACGACGACCTGGTTGCTGTTCGCCGACGGCGTCAGCGTCCAGACGGTCGCGTTGAACGCGGGATTGCCGTTGCCGCCGCTCACGCTCTGGTAGACGCCTTCGAGATACGCATCGGTGCGCTTCGACAGCGCATAGTCGGCTTGCGCCACGACCTGGTTCCATTTCGGGCGCGTCTGGCCGGTGCGCGTGTCGAAGCGGCCCATCGTGTACGTGTAGGCGGCCGAGAGGCTCAACGCCCGCGTGACGACGTAGCGCCCGTCGATCGTGAAGTTGTCGAACACCAGCGATTCGCCCTTCAGCGGCGCGATGCCGCCGCCCTGGAGCACGCCCGTCACGCCGTCGGTGGTCGAGTGCGACCACGCGGCGCCGACCGAATGCGGCCCGAATGCATAGCGGCCGGCCGCGGCCCAGATCTGCTGGTTGCCGCCAGTGATCGTCGCCGAGCCGTCGACCGTGCTGAGCGCGCCATTCGGGTTCGGCGCATTGCGGTCGCGGCTGATCTTCAGGTAACCGGCGCCGAGCTTCAGCGGCCCGTTCGCATACGACACACCCGCGCTCCACGCCGCGTTGTTGGCGAACTGGCCGGCCGTGTTCGAGAACCCGTACATGGCGCCGAACGTCAGCCCGCGGTACGTCGGGCTCGTGTACTTCACAGCGTGGTTGATGCGGAGGTTGCGGTTCGAATCGTCGTTGTCGTACGGGTGGACCGCAAGGTTGCCGCCCCAGCCCGGGCCGGACGCGCCGAGCGGCGTCACGAAATCGAGGATCAGGTCGTATTGGCGGCCGAACGTGAGTGTGCCGGCCGTCTTCGAGCTCAGGCCGATCCATGCCTGGCGGCCGAACATGTCGACGCCTTTCTGCGACAGCGCGCCGGTGGTGCCCGAAAAGCCGTTTTCGAGCGTGAAGACCGCGGCCGTCCCGCCGCCCAGATCCTCGCGGCCGCGCAGCCCCCAGCGCGACGCGTTCAGTGCGCCGCTCGTCATCGCGACGGTGCCGCTGCCCGGCGAGCCGGCGCCGTGCGTCCGCTGATTGGTCGCGTAGGTGATCGACGTGTCGATCAGGCCGTACAGCGTCACGCTGCTCTGTGCGTGTACACCGCCTGACGCGAGGGCGGTCAGGCAGGTGGCAATGGCGGTCCCCGCGAGTCGCGTGCTGGCGTGCTTGTTCATCTTGTAGGAATGCATAGGAGTTTTTATCGTTTTCCCGGCCTGGTGGCCGGCGGATCGAGCGGCCATTATTGGAGATCGTGTGGCGGTCGATTAAGGCGTTGCACAGGAAAGGTCCTCTGCGAAATCGCGTGGAATCGCGGCGACGCGGGGCCTGGCCGATGTTCAGGCAGTGGGCGCGGCGGCCGGCCGTCGACGTACCCGGGCACGCCGTGCGATCCCGAGGCGATGGCCGACACGATCCGGTATGTCGACACGACGAAGCGCGTGCCGTCGCTGTGACATGACGTCGAGAACTATCGATGCAATGCGCCGCGACGTCGTGCGGATCTGGTTCGATGCGTTTGACGCGGGGGAGGGCTGGGTGCCGTCATCGCCGAGTCGTCATTCGGCCGCGACGGGTGCGCGATGTTCGCAGTCGATCGCGCGATACCGCGCGGGTAGCCCTGTTTCAGGCAGTTCGTCGAGGCGGTAGTGCTCGGGCCTCCGCCACCGGTTGCAGCCGTGCATGGATGCAAATACGACGCGGCGGCAACAGCAGGGTGTCCGCGCGCGGGGCCGGTGCCCGAAGCCCGGCCCCGCGCCCGTCAATGCGACGTCACCAGGCGCGGATCGATATACGCGTCGACTTCCTGCGATTGCTTGTACACGCCGTTGCGCACGTTGAACGCATTCGCGTTGCGCGTCGAGCCGTAGATCGAATCGAGCCCGTCGCCCTTGCGGAACGCGCGCTTTGCGGCGGCTTCGTCGAGCAGGTGCGTGCCTTTCAGCAGCGGGAGGTATTGTTCCGGCGCGAGGCCGACGCGGGCAGACATGATCCGGACCGCGTCGGCCTGCGTCTTCGGATCGCTGATGTACGCGACGCAGCGATACCAGACCTTGATCACCTTGGCCCAGTCGGCACGGCGCGCGGCGAGGCTTGCCGGCGCGACCGTGATCGCGTCGTAGATCAGCCCCGGCGCATCCGCCGACGTGAAGATCGCGCGTGCGCCCGGTGCACGTTTCAACGCCTCGCCCGCGTTCGGCTGCCAGGCGGCCACCGCGGCGATGTCCGTCGACGAGCCGAGCACCTGCGGCAATTCGTTGGTTTTCGCGTTCACGAGCGTCACGTCGCCGTCTTTCAGCCCGTGCTTCTGCAGCGCGGTTTCGAGCAGCAGATGATCGACGAGACCGAGTTCGACGCCGACCTTCTTGCCCTTCAGCGCCTCGACGCTGCGCAGCGGCGGCTTCGCGACGATCATGTCGTTGCCGGCGGAATAGTCGGTGAGCAGGATCATCACGTTCTTCGCGCCCGCCGCGCCGGTCACGAGCGCGTCGCCGTTCGTCGCCGCGACCGCGTCGAGCTTGCCCGCGGAAAACGCGTCGAGCGATGCCGAGTAATCGAACCATTCGAAATCGACGTCGACGCCGGCCTCCTTGAACCAGCCCTTGTCGAGCGCGACCTGGAACGCGACCCAGCCGGGCCAGTCGCTGTAGCCGATCTTGAGCGGCGCTGCCGCGTGCGCGGCGGGCGTCATGAATAGCGTGGCAGCCGTGGCGGCGGCCCCCAACGCGTGACGGACGGAACGGCGGGACAGCAGGCGGCGGAGTGCCAGGGCGGGGCGGGTCATCGTTTTCTCCAGGAGACCGGGATCGGGATCGTCGATACGGACCATGTCGGTACACGGTCCGGCCGCGTGGCCGGTTCCTGCGGATGCGGAACGAATGAAGCGGCCACGGAGAGGCGCGACGGCCGTTGCCATCGCCAATCTCCCGGGCTTTTGTCCCGCCGTGTAGCGCATGCGCGTCCGGTCTCGCGATCGGACGAACCCGCGCCGGGCTGCTCTCGGACCAGACGTTCGATGAACCGGAACCCTAGCACCCCTAAGATGCGACACCGCCGCACCTCTCGGCGTCATGCCGAGCGAGAAGCGTGCCAACGGCGCGCAGCGGGCGGGCTCAGCGGCGACGCGACGTGCGCTGCAGTTCGATGAAGCGGGCGGAGAAGAGCGCGCTCAGCGCGCGCCGGAGCAGGTCGAGCTTGTTCATGAGGTGTCGCGTATCGAGTGAAGGTGCATGCATCCAGCAATGCCCATGCCATCGTCGATCGGGTCGTGCTGGCGGACGCGATGCGCACTGCACCGGTGCGGGCGCGCGTTTGCGTGGTGCGCGGCACGCCCGTTGCGAGGGCAACCGTCCGCATCCGGTGCGGTGCGCGTCAGCGCGTGCATGCCGGAAAGCCGCGTGGCGTGGCGATTCCGCATGCGCTGGCACGCAACTCGCTTATCCGATGCCCGAGAGGTGCGAAGCAATTTGCATCATCTTCAGGATCGCTAGGGTTCCGGTCGTGCGGCGTTCGCGCCGCGCGATGGCTGGTCCGAGAGCAATCCGGTCTTGTCTTCTCCTCGAATCGAGGAAACGGCGAGGCTCCACGGAGGGATAAAAGCCCGGGAGGTCGCGATGTCGTTCGGTCGCCCTCTCACGCCTTTTGTCCAACCGACCACGGAGCCGCCATGTCGCCGCGCCCCCAAGCCGTCCTTGCCCCGCCGCCACACGTCGTGTGGGAAACGCTCATTCCCGCCGGAACCCACTGGTCCGGCATCCTGCGCCGCGGTCTCGCGCTGCGCATCGTCGATGTCGACGGCGGCGCGAACCTGTCCGCCGTGTTTCATCGCCAGGAAGATCCGCTCGAACGCTACAACATGGCCGACACGCTGAAGGCGCAGCACACCGCGCATCTCACGCGCGGCCATGCGCTGTACACCGACATGGGGCGCGTGATCGCGTCGATCACGGCCGACACGCTCGGCTGGCACGACCCGCTCGGCGGCGTCGGCGATGCGCGGCTGTTTGCACACAAATACGGCACGACGTCGTACCAGGCCGATCGCAACGCGATGATCCGCAACGGCCGCGACAGCCTCGTGCTCGAACTCGCGAAATACGGGCTGTCGGCGCGCGACCTCGTCGCGAACGTCAATTTCTTCAGCAAGCTCGACACGCGCGACGACGGCGCGCTCGATTTCGTCGCCGGACATTCGCCTGCCGGCAGCGCCCTCGACCTGCGCTTCGAGATGAATACGCTGGCGGCGTTCTCGACGGCGCCGCATCCGCTCGATCCGCACCCGGACTACGCGCCGAAGGCCGTGAAGCTGGTTGCGTACCGCGCGTATCCGGCCGACGGTGCCGCGCCGGAAGACGACCCGTGCCGCCGCGCGTGCGCCGAGAACGTGCGCGGCTTCGCCAATACCGATCGCCTGTTTGCGTAAGGAGAGACGAGCCATGCCGATCATCGAAAGCCGTCTCGACCCACGCGACGCAATTCACGACACCACGCTGAACGCGGGCGAACCGTGGCTGCATGACCTGAAGCAAGGGCAGGTCTTCCGCATCCTCGACCTCGAAGGCAACCAGGCCGTCGACACGCTGTTCTACCGGTCCGACGCCCCCGAGGAGCGCTACAGCGCGCAGGACACCATCCGCGCCCAGCGCAACCTGTACCTGAGCGCCGGCAGCGTGCTGCTGTCGAGCCGGGGCAACCCGATGGTGACGATCGTCGCCGATACCTGCGGCCGTCACGACACGCTCGGCGGCGCGTGCGCGGCGGAGAGCAACACCGTGCGCTATGCGCTCGACAAGCGGCACATGCACAACTGCCGCGACAGCTTCCTCAACGCGATCGCGCACTGCACGTGCGGCGCGGGGGCGCGGCTCACCAAGCGCGATCTGGTCGGCAACGTCAACTTCTTCATGAACGTGCCCGTCACGCCACTTGGCGGGCTGACCTTCGAGGACGGCATTTCCGCACCGGGCAAGTACGTCGAGATGCGTGCGGAGATGGACGTCACGGTGCTGATCTCGAACTGCCCGCAGCTCAACAACCCGTGCAACGGGTACAACCCGACGCCGGTGCGCCTCACGGTTTGGGAGGCTGAATGAACGTCCCCCACGCTCACTTGCTTTGCATGGGGCCGGAGTACGCGCTGAAGCGCTACGCCGGGCCGACACGTTCGCTGCCCCCCAAGGGGGCGGTTGCCGTCCACGGCCGGCTTTGCAAAGCCGGCCGGCTGCGCGGGCGCGGAGCGATGCTCCGCGAATTCCCCGCTACGCCCCTCGGGACGGCCCAGCGGGAGGCAACATGAGATTCGACAAAGTCCTCGTCGCGAACCGCGGCGAAATTGCGTGCCGCGTGATCCGCACGCTGAAACGGCTCGGGATCGCGTCGGTCGCGATCTACTCCGATGCCGACCGCGATGCGCGCCATGTGGCGCTCGCCGACGAAGCCGTGCGGGTCGGCCCCGCGCCGGCGGCGGACAGCTACCTGAACGTCGCGGCGATTCTCGCCGCCGCACGCGAGACGGGCGCGCAGGCCGTGCATCCCGGCTACGGTTTCCTGTCCGAGCACGCCGGTTTCGCCGACGCATGCGAAGCGGCGGGCCTGCGCTTCATCGGGCCGCGCGGCGACCAGATGCGCGCGTTCGGGCTCAAGCACACCGCGCGCGAACTGGCCGCCGCGCAGGGCGTCGCGCTGCTGCCGGGCACGGGCCTGCTCGACGATGCACGGACGGCGCTCGCCGAAGCCGGCGCGATCGGCTATCCGGTGATGCTGAAAAGCACCGCGGGCGGCGGCGGGATCGGCATGTCCCTGTGCCGCGACGCCGCGCAGCTCGAAGCGGCGTTCGATTCCGTCGTGCGGCTCGGCAGCGCGAACTTCGCGCACGCGGGCGTGTATCTCGAGAAATTCGTCGAGCACGCGCGGCACATCGAAGTGCAGATCTTCGGCGATGGCCGCGGCGATGCGATCGCGCTCGGCGAACGCGATTGCTCGGTGCAGCGCCGCAACCAGAAAGTGATCGAGGAAACGCCTGCACCGGGCCTGACCGATGAAGAGCGCGCCGCGTTGCACGCGAGCGCGGTGCGGCTTGCCCGTGCGGTCGGCTATGCGTCGGCCGGCACGGTCGAATTCGTGTTCGACGCGAACACGCGCCAGTTCTATTTCCTCGAGGTGAACACGCGGCTGCAGGTCGAGCATTGCGTGACCGAAGCAGTGACGGGCATCGATCTCGTGGAATGGATGATCCAGCAGGCGGAGGGCGACCTGCCGCCGCTCGACACGCTTGCCGTTGCACCGCATGGCGCAAGCATCCAGGTGCGGCTTTATGCGGAGGATCCGCACAAGCAGTTCCTGCCGAGCGCGGGGCTGCTGACGCACGTCGCGTTTCCGGACGACGTGCGTGTCGACGGATGGATCGAGGCGGGCACCGAGATCAGCGCGTACTACGATCCGCTGCTCGCGAAGCTGATCGTGCATGGCGAGACGCGGCGCGACGCGCTGGCCGCGCTGCAGCGCGCCCTGGCGGGCACGGCGCTGTACGGCATCGAGACCAACCTCGACTATCTGCGTGCGATTGCCGGTTCGGACACGTTCGCGCGCGGTGCATCGACGACCGCCTTCCTGTCGCGCTTTGCATTCGCGCCGCACACGATCGACGTGCTCGACGGCGGCGTGCAGACCACCGTGCAGCAGGCGCCCGGGCGCGTCGGCTACTGGAACGTCGGCGTGCCGCCGTCCGGGCCGATGGACGATCGCGCGTTCGCGCTCGCGAACGCGTTGCTCGGCAATGCGCACGACGCGGCCGGGCTGGAATTCACGATGGTCGGCGCGACGCTGCGCTTCAACGCCGAGACGCTCTTCGTGCTCGGCGGCGCACCGCTCGCGGCATCGCTCGATGGCGAGCCCGCACCGTTCTGGCAGGTGCTGCGCGCGCGGCCCGGCACGGTGCTGAAGCTGGGCGGCGTGACGGGCGCCGGCGTGCGTGCATGCCTGGCCGTGAAAGGCGGGCTGCAGGTGCCCGACTATCTCGGCAGCAAGGCGACCTTCACGCTCGGCCAGTTCGGCGGCCATGCCGGGCGTGCGCTGCGCAAGGGCGACGTGCTGCATCTGGACGCGGACGCCGGGCGCGGCGACGCGGGCGCCACGCTGGCCGCAGCGGACATCCCCGCGCTGACGCACGCCTGGACCCTCGGCGTGCTCGACGGCCCGCACGGTGCGCCGGATTTCTTCACGCCGGACGATATCGCGATGCTGTACGACACGTCGTGGACGGTCCATTACAACTCGAGCCGGACCGGCATCCGGCTGATTGGCCCGAAGCCACAGTGGGCACGTGCGGACGGCGGCGAGGCCGGCCTGCACCCGTCGAACATCCACGACAACGCGTATGCGATCGGCGCGGTCGATTTCACCGGCGACATGCCGGTGATCCTTGGCCCGGACGGCCCGAGCCTCGGCGGCTTCGTGTGTCCGGTGACGGTCGTGCACGACGAGTTGTGGAAGCTCGGGCAATTGCGGCCGGGCGATACGGTGCAGTTCGTGCGCGCCCGCGTGTTACCCGCGCCCGCCGCCGACGCGGTGGTTGTGCGTTCGGCACCCACCGGCGCGCCGGACGATTGCGTGCTGTATCGCGACCCGTCGGCCGGCGGCGGCATCGGTGTCGTCTACCGGCGCTCGGGCGACCGCAACGTGCTGGTCGAATACGGGCCGCTCGTGCTCGACCTGAACCTGCGCTTTCGCGTGCATGCGTTGATGTGCTGGCTCGACGCGCACCGGCTGCCCGGCATGCTCGACCTGACGCCGGGCATCCGTTCGCTGCAGGTGCAGTTCGACGCGCGGACGCTGCCGCTCGACACACTGCTCGCGCATCTGCAGGCGGCCGAACACGCATTGCCGGAAGTCGCCGACATGCGCGTGCCAAACCGCATCGTGCATCTGCCGCTGTCGTGGGACGATCCGTCGACGCGCGTCGCGATCGAACGCTACATGCAGTCGGTACGGCCCGATGCGCCGTGGTGCCCGAGCAATATCGAGTTCATCCGGCGGATCAACGGACTGGCGAGCATCGACGACGTGAAGCGCATCGTGTTCGACGCGCGTTATCTGGTGATGGGGCTCGGCGACGTGTACCTCGGTGCACCGGTCGCGACGCCGATCGATCCGCGCCACCGGCTCGTCACCACGAAGTACAACCCCGCGCGCACCTGGACGCCGGAGAACGCGGTCGGCATCGGCGGCGCGTATCTGTGCGTGTACGGGATGGAAGGGCCGGGCGGGTACCAGTTCGTCGGCCGCACCGTCCAGATGTGGAACCGCCACCGCACCACACGCGAGTTCGAAGCCGGCAAGCCGTGGCTGCTGCGCTTCTTCGACGAGATTCGCTTCTACGAAGTCAGCGAGGCGGAGCTGGCGGCGCTGCGGGCGGATTTCGTCGCGGGGCGTGCCGGGCTGAAGATCGAGGAATCGGTGTTCGATCTCGGTGCGTACAACCGCTTCCTGCGCGACGAGGCGGATTCGATCGCCGCGTTCAAGACCTCGCAGCAAACGGCGTTCGAAGCGGAGCGCGAACGGTGGCGCGTGGCCGGTCATGCCGAATACGTCGGCGACGCGGCGCAGGGCGACGCGGACGCCGCGCGGGAAGCCGGCGTGCTCGCCGATACGCAGCGCGCGATTGCCGCGGACGTGTCGGGCAGCGTGTGGAAGGTGCTGGTCGAAGCCGGTGAGCGGGTGACCGAGGGGCAGGTCGTCGCGATCGTCGAGTCGATGAAGATGGAGGTTGCGGTGACGGCGACGGAAGACGGCACGATCGAGACGATCGATTGCGCGCCGGGCGCGGCGGTGGTGGCCGGCCAGAGGCTGATGGTGATGAAGGCGGGCGCCGCCGAGGAGGTCGCATGAGCACGACGGAACGTTCGATCCTGGCCGGCGTCCGCTCGATCGCGGCGCTGCGTGCGCGCTATGCGGCGGGCGACCTGACACCGCACGCACTCGTCGACGCGATCGCCGCGCATTTCGCCGAAGGCGATCCGCATCATGCGTGGATCCGGCCGCTGACCCATGCCGAGCTGACGGCCCATGCCGACGCGCTGGCAGGGCGTGACCTCGCGTCATTGCCGCTGTATGGCGTGCCGTTCGCGATCAAGGACAACATCGACCTCGCCGGCATCCCGACGACGGCAGCCTGCCCGGCCTACGCGTACACGCCGGCGCGCAGCGCGCCCGTCGTCGAGCGGCTGATCGCGGCCGGCGCGATTCCGATCGGCAAGACCAACCTGGACCAGTTCGCGACCGGGTTGTCGGGCCAGCGCTCGCCTTACGGCGCGTGCCGCAATGCGCTCGATCCGCGTTATGCGTCGGGCGGCTCGAGTTCCGGGTCGGCGGTGGCCGTGGCGCTCGGTGTCGCGTCGTTCTCGCTGGGGACCGACACGGCCGGCTCCGGGCGGGTGCCGGCTGCATTCCACGGGCTCGTCGGGCTCAAGCCGACCAAAGGCGTGTTGAGCACGCTCGGCGTCGTGCCGGCCTGCCGGTCGCTCGATTGCGTGTCGGTGTTCGCGCATTCGGCGGCCGACGCGCGAGCGGTGTTTGCCGCCGCGCACGGCGTGACCGACGGCGATCCGTACGGACGCGCATGGCAGCCGCTGCTGGGCGCGGACGGGCTCCGCGCGCAACCGGCGCGACCGCTCGGGCAGTTGCGCTTCGGCACGCCGCGCGCCGATCAGCTGCAGTTCTTCGGCGACGCATCGTATGGCGCGGCATGGCGCGACGCGCTCGAACGCCTGCGCGCGACCGGGGCGCGGATCGTCGAGATCGATTTCAGTGCGTTCCTGGCTGTCGCGCGGCTGTTGTACGAAGGCCCGTGGGTCGCCGAACGGCTCGCCGCGATCGGCGCGTTCGCCGCGCGGGAGCCCGAGGCGCTGCATCCGGTGATCCGCGAAATCGTCGGTGGCGCGGCGCGCTTCAGCGCGGCCGATGCGTTCGCCGCGTTCGACACGCTCGCGACGTTGCGCGTCGAGGCCGGTCGCGCATGGGATGGCCTCGAGGCGATCGTCATGCCGACTTCGGCGACGACGGCGACCGTCGACGAACTGGAAGCCGACCCGATCGGCGTCAATTCGCGTTTCGGCTATTACACGAACTTCGTCAACCTGCTCGACCTGTCGGCGATCGCGGTGCCCGCCGGCCGTTGCGAAACCGGGCGGCATGCGGGGTTGCCGTTCGGCATCACGTTCGTCGGGCGCGCGCACGACGATGCGCGGCTGCTCGATCTGGCGCAGGCGTGGGGTGACGCGGGCAAACGCGGCAGTGGCATGGGCGCGGGAGGCGATTTGCAGGCGAACGCCGCCGGCGATGCGTTCGCAACGACAGCACCGGGGCCCGGCGCGTCATCTGGCGTCGTGCGGGTGGCGGTCGTCGGTGCGCACCTGAGCGGCGAGCCGCTCAACTGGCAGCTCGCCCAGCGAGGCGGACACTTCGTCGCCGCGACGACGACGGCACCCGCCTATCGGCTCTACGCGCTGTCGGCGGGAGCATCCGGCGGCGTCGCCAAGCCGGGCCTCGTACGTGTGCCGGATGGCGGCGCGTCGATCGCGGTCGAGATCTGGGAGATGCCGGTCGACGCTTACGGCAGCTTCGTCGCCGGCATCGCCGACCCGCTCGGCATCGGCACGTTGATGCTCGCGGACGGCGCCCGGGTGCAGGGTTTCCTGTGCGAAAGCGCGGCGCTCGACGGCGCGCAGGACATCACGCACTTCGGCGGCTGGCGTGCCTACCGCGCGAGCGCCGCGAGCAGCGCAGGCGCATCGCAATGAACGTCCGGTCGCGCGGCGCCCCGGCATGCGCGCGACCGGCACCTGAAACGATACGGAGATTTTCATGCCCATGACCCGCAACACGACCGAATGGCTTGCCGTGCGCCGCGAGCTGACGACACGCGGAAAATGGACGCTCGGCGTGGCGTCCTTCCTGCTGCCGTTCGCCGTCTGGTGCCTGATCAGTTACGTGCCGTTCATCTGGCATCCGCAAATGCGCATCACGAACCCGGGCAGCGTCGACTATTTCCAGACCGGCATGCAGATCGACCGCGACGTGTTCGACGACGAGCTCGCGCATGCGCGAGCGGCCCACGCGGCCGTGCCCGAAGGCGAGCGTGCGAATCCGGTCTACCTGCCCGCGCCGCACCAGGTGCTGCGCGCGTTCTACACGGCGTTCACGACCCCGCCGGCATCCCGCGACGGCGTCTGGCTGCACGAGAGCCTGTGGCACAGCATCCGGATCATCTTCTGGGGGTTCGTGATCTCGTCTGCGATCGGCGTGCCGCTCGGCATCGTCTGCGGCACCTTCAGCGTGCTCGCGCGGCTGCAGGAACCGTTCCTGGAGTTTTTCCGCTACTTGCCCGCACCGGCGTTCGGCGCGCTGATGGTCGCGATCCTCGGCATCTACGATGCGCCGAAGGCCGCGATCATCGTGATCGGGACGCTGTTCCAGCAGGTACTGATCATCGCGAACACGACGCGCAAGCTCGAATACGGGCTGTTCGAGGCCGCGATGACACTCGGCACGAAGAAGCTGAAGCTGCTCACGCACGTCGTGATCCCCGGCGTGCTGCCGGACCTGTATCGCGACCAGCGCATCCTGCTCGGCTGGGCCTGGACCTACCTGATCGTCGCCGAACTCGTCGGCACGAGCTCGGGCATCACGTGGTACATCAGCCAGCAGGCGCGCTACCAGCATTTCGACAACGTGTATGCGGCGATCCTGATGATCGGGATCATCGGCCTCGGCACCGACATCGTGCTCGGGCTGCTCGGCCGCAGGCTGTTTCCGTGGGATCGCACGCTGAAAGCGTGACGCCCGTTGACGCCCACCCATCGATCGATTTCCGCAGAGGCCACCATGCAGAACCCGCAAGCCGTTCCCGATTACCTGATGCAGTCCGACGCGGTGCGCGAGCGCTTCGCGCGCTTGAAAACCCGGGACGTGATCCTCGACGTGCGTCATGTCGGCAAGCGTTTCACGACCCCACAGGGCGAGTGCACCGCACTCGACGACGTCAGTTTCCGTACCTACCGGCGCGAATTCGTGTGCGTGATCGGCCCGTCCGGCTGCGGCAAGTCGACGCTGATCCGCATCCTGGCGGGGCTCGATGCACAGACGAGCGGCGAGGTGCTGCTCGACGGCAAGCCCGTGCGGGGGCCGGGCGCCGATCGCGGGATGGTGTTCCAGGGCTATACGCTGTTTCCGTGGCTCACCGTGAAGAAGAACGTGATGTTCGGCCTCCGGATGAACGGCAGCAGCAGCGGCGAAGCCGAGCGCGAAGCGCTGCAGTGGCTCGATCTCGTCGGGCTGACGCGTTTCGCGGATGTGTATCCGCACCAGTTGTCGGGCGGGATGAAGCAGCGCGTGGCGATTGCCCGCGCGCTCGCGAACCGTCCGCCGCATCCTGCTGATGGACGAGCCGTTCGGCGCGCTCGACGCGCAGACGCGGGCGAGGATGCAGACGCACCTGCTCGACATCTGGCGCAACATCGACGTGACGATCCTGTTCATCACGCACGACCTCGACGAGGCGATCTTTCTGGCGGACCGGATTCTCGTGCTGAAGGCGAATCCGGGGGCGGTGCAGGAACTGATCGAGGTGCCCGTGCCACGGCCGCGGGACTATTCGCAGGTCAATACGCCCGAGTTCATCGCGACGAAGGCGCGGCTCGAGGCGCTGATCCATCCGAAGGAGGCGGTGGCCGTCGACGACGGCGTGAGGCCGCACATGATCCGCATGACGGATGTGTCGGACAACGTCGAGTAAGACATGACGGAAACGGCCGGCCGGTCGCCCCGCGTCTAGTCGCGGGCGATCGCCAGCGCCGTCGCGACATCGCCGCGGCGATATGCGGCCCGGACGGCCGCTGTCGTGGCCGCGATGACTTCCGGCGGGGGTGGCCTTCGCAGGCGCACGGCGACGCGCGGTAGCGATGCGAGCTGAGTCCGCAGGTCGACGATCAGCCGGCAGCAGCGAAAGCCGGCGGACGCGGCTTCCGGGTGGACGGCCGCATCCGCCAGCCCGGCCGTCCACTCGACGCCGCGGTGGCGCCTGACTGCGTCGAGGTGCGGCAGATGGCGCGCGTCGCCCGACAACGCGATCAACAGCGCGGCCCATTGCGCGCCGCGCCAGCCGTGATCCATGTCGTGCGTGAGGTCGGCCAGCAGTGCGTCATCCATCACGGACAGGCTTTGCTGGCACAGGTAGTGGAAGTCGAGCGGCTGGTAACGGACCTGCGGGTAGTCGCGCAGCACGTGCCCGAGTTCGGCGCCGGTCTCGACGGCGGCGGCCAGGAATTGTTCGGCCGGCGCGGGACGGTTCAGCAGCAGCGTCGGCACGCCCCGGTAGAGCCGGTAGATGTCGTCGGGGTGATAGTGCATCGCGAATGTCGGGGTGATCGACCGGCGCGCGCGGTGCGCCGTTCAGGTTTTCTGCGGGTCGCCGGACAGCAGCGCCGTATAACGCCGCTGCATTTCATCGGGTTCGATTGCTTCGATCGTATGCCCGATCATCCAATCGTAACCGAACGGGTCGCGAATCTTACCCGAACGCTCACCGTAGAACTGGTCCTGGATCGCGCGTGTCAGCTGCGCGCCGGCCGCGATCGCGGCGGCGATCGTCGCGTCGGCGTCGTCGACATGCAGGTGAAGTGACATCGGCGCCTTGCCATCCGGGTCGAGGGCGAAGATATCGTATTCGGGGAACTCGTCCGAGATCATCAGCGTGCACGGCCCGAGCTGCAATTCCGCGTGGCCGATGCGTCCCGACGGCTCGACGAGACGGAATTTCTCCTGGGCGCCGAACGCCTTCGCGTAGAACGCGATGGCGTCGTCCGCGCGCTTGGCGCGCAAATAGGGAAAGACTTCGTGAATCGCCATGATGCCCTCCGGTGGGTGGTGTGGGTGTCGCTCGATCCTGTCGGGCCTCGCGGGCCCGGTCCTGAACACAATTGACTGCCTCGCCTGGCATCGGGCCAGCGCGGCGCGTGAAAGCTGTTTGCGTTCGCGCGTTGCCGGTACTGTTCGGGCGGCCGCCCCGTGAACGCGCGACAGTCGCGAGGTGCATCGCGCCGGCCGGCAGCACGCGCTCGCGGCACAGTTCATTCCGGCTCGGAAACGGAGGTGCGACACACGGACCGAGTCGATGAAGCGCCGCAAGGCTGCGTCGGGGCGGCGGCCGAGGATCATGTCTTTTACCGTGCCGTAAACGACAAACACGTCGATTCTACAAACGAATGGCGCGGCGGTGGCAGGGACGGGGATGGAAGGGCGCGCGGCCGACCAGTGGCTCGCCGTCCGCAAAAATGACAGAATCGCCCCACGAACGGCGGCTGACGGCAACCGACGACAACGACCCGCGTGCCGCAGCACGCGACAGGAGACGACGAGTGATTCGCGACGCGATCCGCCCCCACTCAGCCCCGCAACGGGGTACCGCGCTTGCGCAGCGTGTCGGCCGTCTGCTGCTGCCGCTCTACCGGTTACCGCATGCGGCGCGCGTCGACGAGTTCGACCGGCGGCTCCTGCTGCTGATGAGCGAGCACATCGACTTCGACGGCGCCTGGTTCGGTCATTCGAGCATCCTGCCCGACGGCCCGCTGCCGCACAGCGCGTGCCTGCACAACCTGAACCCAGGCTTCATGCACGACTGGGAACAGGTCAAGCTGCGCGATCCGCTGGCGCGTCTGGCCGAAACGTCGCCGGAGAAGATCGTCGTCGCATCGACGTCGACGGTACCGATGGACGCCGCGATGCAGCATTTCTGCAAGGCCCAGGGCATCGCACAGGTGCTGTTCGCCGTCTGCACAGACCCCGAGCGTCACCGGGCCACGCACCTGTCGCTGTATCGCCGCACACGCCGCCGCTTCGAGGCTGCGGACGCCCAGCTGCTCGAACTCGCGATCGAACATATGGCGGCGGCGCTCGAATACAACCGCCTGTACTGGATGCACGCAACCGACGGTGCGGTCGGCCGCGCCGCATCGGCGCTGTTCGATTCGCACGGCGTGCTGCAGTATGCGGACGATACGTTTTTCGAACTCGCCGCGCTCGAATGGCCGTCGTGGGATCGCGCAGGTTTGCCGAAGGCGGCGCGGGCCCGCATGTTCGACGACGCGTCGTCGAACCCGGTGTTCAGCGGGACACACATTCGGCTGCACAGCGAACGGCTCGGCGATTACGTGCTGGTGCGTGCGCGGTCGGTTGGCGTCGGCGGTGTGCTGAGCCCGCGCGAACTGGCGGTCGCACGCATCTTCTGCGACGGCTGCACGTACAAGGGCGTCGCGAAACGCCTCGGCATCGCGCCCGCGACCGCACGGCATCATCTGCGCCGCGTGTACGTGAAGCTGCGCGTGACCACCAAAAGCGAACTGATCCGCGTGCTGGACGACGACGGCGCGCTTGCGTAGGCACACGCACGGTCGTCATCGGTTTCACCGCATGCTTCCTGCCGGTTCCCATCGTTCATCTGAACGATTTCGGGCGGATTTTTCGTGGGCTTCAATGAAGTCGCTTCATCCACGCTTCATTCCAGCTTCAGTCAGCCCCGACCACCACGACATCCGTCACGGCGGGCGGCAGACGGCCGCCCGGCGCCACCGAGGAACGCAGGAGAACGCCCATGAACATCGATGAATACGTGCGCTACGACGCCACCGGCCTGGCCGACGAGATTCGCGCCGGACGCGTCAGCGCCGACGACGTGATGCTTGCCGCGAAAGCGGCCGCCGCACGCGTCAATCCGGAACTGAACGCGATCATCGAAACCTTCGACGCACCGCTCGAGTACGCGGCGGACGGCCCGTTTGCCGGCGTGCCGTTTCTTGTCAAGGATCTCGTGCTGCATGCCGATGGCATCGCGAACGACAGCGGCTCGCGGCTGCTGGCCGGGCACGACGTGTCGCCCGCCGACAGCGAGCTGATGGCGCGTTTCAGGCGCGCGGGCTTCGCGACGTTCGGCCGGACGACGACGCCCGAATTCGGCTTCAACGCGACGACGGAGTCGGTCCTGCACGGACCGACCCGCAACCCGTGGAATCCCGCGTACAGCGCGGGCGGATCGAGCGGCGGCTCGGCGGCGGCGGTGGCGGCAGGCATCGTGCCGGCTGCCCATGCGAACGACGGCGGCGGTTCGATCCGGATTCCCGCGGCCGCCTGCGGGCTCGTCGGACTGAAACCGTCGCGCGGCCGCACGCCGGTCGGTCCGGACTACAACCTGCCGCTGTTCGGCCTCGGCATCGAGTTTGCCGTCACGCGCACGGTGCGCGACAGTGCGGCGATCCTCGATGCGGTCGAGGGGCCGGAGCCCGGCGCGATGTTCGACATCGGGCGTCCGCCCGTACGCTATGCCGATGCGATCCGCACGCCTGCACGGCGGCTGCGCGTGGCGGTCGCGACACGCTTTCCCGGAACCGGCGTCACGCATCCGGACTGTGTCGCCGCGGCAGAGCAGGTCGCCCGCACGCTCGAGCACCTTGGCCACGACGTCGACGTCGCGACGCCTGCGTACGATGCGGAAGCGCTCGCGGCCGCGAGCTGCACCGCGTGGACCGCGTTCCTGGCCTCGGTCGCGTTGGGGGCGGCCGAGGCGCTCGGGCGCCCGTACGATCCGCGCGATGTGGAAGCGTGCACGCATGCATGCATCGAACACGGTCGCCGGCTGTCGGGGCTGGACCTGCAGCGGATGTTCATGCAGTTCAATGGCGTGTCGCGTGCGGTCGGTGCCTTTTTCGGCGGCTATGACCTGCTGGTTACACCGGTCATGCGGATGCCGACGGTCGAACTCGGCTACCTCGACCAGAACGACGCGACGCTCGACGCGCGCGGCTGGTGTGACAAGGTGTTCGACTATTGTCCGTTCACGGGGCTCTTCAACGTGACGGGCACGCCGGCGATCTCGCTGCCGGCCGGCTGGTCGGGCGATCGGCCGGTCGGCGTGCAGCTCGCCGGGCCGATGGGCAGCGAAGCGGTCTTGCTGCAGGTCGCGGCTGCGCTGGAGCAGACGGCCGGGTGGCATACGCGCCGGCCGCGTGTGCATGCGGCGGCGGGCTGACTTCAGGATGCGTTCATCGCCGGCGCTCACCGACGGGCGTCGGCTGATGAATCAGCGAGCCGGAATGCGTTGATCCGATAGTGCGCGAGTGCTTCGGATCAATCGAATTTCGCTTAAGAAATAGACGTTTTTTTCATCGTTGTGTGTATGAAGTTCGAAAGTCGTTAGTCGCACTGGGTCATTTGAAATGGGAAATCATCAATTGATCCAATCAAGATGAGTAAATTGAAATTCATGCTTGATCTTCATTCGATTTGAAGATTATTGGCACGCGAACTCGACGCAAAAATCAGAGCGCACCCGCATCGTCGATATCGACGCTGACGATGGCCTTGCCGAGATTGCCGCCGGCAAGCATCGCGAGAAACGCGTCGACGATCGTGTCGAAGCCCTTCGTGATCGTCTCCGGCGCGACGATGTCGCCGCGCTGGAGGTGCGGAATGGCGAAGGCCTCGAGCTCCTGCTGCAGGTTGGCGTAGTCCTTCACGAGGAAACCCTGCAGCGTCAGGCTCTTGCCCACCACGTCGAACAGATTGCGCGGCGCAGGAGGCGGCTGCAATGCGCTGTATTGCGCGACCGCGCCGATCAGCGCCGCGCGCCCGTGGTCTTTCAGGACGGCAATGGCTGCCTCGAGCTGCTCGCCGCCGACGTTGTCCAGGTAGACGTCGATGCCTTCGGGAATCCGTTCGCGCAATTGCGCGCCGACTTGCCCCGGTTGATACACGAACGCGTCGGTGTAACCGAGGCCGCTGGTCAGTTGCCGCGCCTTGCGCTCGTGGCTGGTGCTCCCGACGATCCGGTTCGCGCCCAGCAACTTCGCAAACTGGCCGGCCGCGGTACCGACGCCGCCAGCGGCGGCCGATACATACAGCGATTCACCGGGCTGCAGGCGGACAATGCGGGTCAGCGCGACCCACGCGGTCAATCCGGTGCCGCCCAGGATGCTCAACCAGGCGGTGAGCGGCACCCCCTCGGCGGGCCGGATGACCCGCAGCGCTTGCGCCGGCACCTGGGCGTAGGTGCGCCACCCCTGACGATGGAATACCCAGTCGCCGGGGCGAAGCATCGGGTCGGTGGTGCGCAGCACCTGCCCGATGGTCCGTCCTTCCAGCGGCGCGTGCAGCGCCCAGTCGCCGTCCATGCATTCGCGCATATACGGGTCGACCGAGAAATGCACGTTTCTCACCAGCACTTCGCCGGGTGCCAACGGCGCCAGCGGCTGCCGGACGAAACGGAAATGCTCGCGACGCGGTTCGCCATGCGGCCGTTCGACCTGATGGACCAGCGTATTGTGGGACGGCTGATATCCGAGATCTTTCTCGCTCATTTACTTTCCGGAAAGGGTGATGACGGCCAGGGCGATGTCGCGTTAAAGCGGCGATATCGATGCGATGACGATCAAATCGAAAACCAAGAGAAATAAACTCGCGATCGATTCGATCATTGCTTGTTGGCCTGTATCGGGTCGGGCGGTTTGAATCGGCTTGTTTTGTGTGCGTGGACATTCTGCATAACGGCAAGCAGAATAAAAATGGCAAATTCAGAAATCTTTGTTTCCTCTTTTATGCGACTGATCGACCAGTTTCATCGGCTTGGCGAGCTTCTCGACGAGCAGGGCGGCCAGCCCGGGTTGCCGGCGCTTGCGCGGGCGTTGAACTGCACCGAGCGCAACGCGCGGAGCCTGCTGCGCAAGATGGAGGCGCAAGGGTGGTTGCGGTGGGAGGCGGCGCGTGGCCGCGGCCACTTCTCGAAGCTGACGATGCTGGTTGCCCCGCAGCACGCGGTGCTCGACCGTCTGTCCTGCCTGCTGGAGGATGGTGAACTGGAGTAGGCGTTTGCGAGCCTCGGCGATGAGCAGCGCCAGCAATTGTTGAAGCGGCTTCCGGATTTCCTCGGAATCCATCCGGCCGGCTCGCACGGCCATCGCTTGCGCATTCCCCTCTATCGGGCGGTGGACGAACTCGATCCCTATCGGGTGATCAGCCGGCTGGAGGCCCATCTGGTGCGGCAGATCTTTTCACGACTGACCGAATTCGACAGGCACACGCAGCGCGTCAGGCCGGCGCTGGCGCATCACTGGGAGCCGGAAGCGGCAGGGCGGGTCTGGCACTTCTGGCTCAGGCCGAACGTCCGTTTCCACGATGGCAGGCTTCTGGAGCCTGAGGATGTGCGATACACCCTGCTGCGCATGCGCGACGAGCCGAGCCATTTCCAGCGCCTGTACCGGCATCTGCGCGACGTGGAAATCGGCGAAGGCCGGCGGATCGTATGTCGTCTCGGCGACGTCGATCATCTCTGGCCGCAGCGCCTCGCGGCGGCCAACGCGTCGATCGTGCCACGCCACCGGAACGCCGACTTTGCGCGCATGCCGGTCGGCACGGGGCCGTTCAAGCTGACGCGCCACAGCGACTACCGGATCACGTTGTCGGCATTCGGCGATCACTATCGCGAGCGTGCGCTGCTCGACGAGCTGGACCTCTGGTTCCTGCCATCGGCCGGGCAGACGGACGGATTCGATCTCCGATTCGGGTACTCCGCTTCTCATGCGCCAAAGGAGAAGGGCATCGTGCGCGTGCAGGCGGGCTGTACGTACCTGGTCTGCAACGCCACGCGCGAAGCGTTCCGCGAGCGTGCCGACCGGCTGGCGCTGGCGGATTGGCTTGCGCCAGCCCGCTTGTTCGGTCACGACGATCCCGCGAGGCGGCTCGCGGCCGGGCTGCTGCCGGCGTGGCGGCATCGCGTCGCGACACCAGCCGCCGAACCCTTCATGCCGAAATACACCGAGCTCACGCTCGTCACGGGGCAGACCGACGACGAACAGGGCCTGGCCCGTGCAATCGAGGCCAGATTGCGCGACGCGAATATCCGGCTGAGCGTGTTGGCGCTGCCTTATGCCGAGCTGATCCGGCGCGACTGGCGGGATTCGGCCGACCTGATGCTGGGCAGCGAGATCCTGCACGACGACGAGGATTTCGGCTGCTTCGAATGGTTCGGGGCCGACAGCATGTTCCGGCAATGGATGCCGGAGCATGCCGCGCTCGAACTGGACCGCCGGCTGCATGCGCTCCAGGCGCAAGCCGATCCGCGCGCGCGGATGGCGGACTACGCAGTCATCGGCAAGGAACTGGTCGATGCGGCGTGGTTGATCCCGATCTCGCACGAGCACCAGCATGTCGAGCTGGCATCGCATGTTGCCGGTGTCGAGGCCGCGCCGCTGGGGTTCGTGTCGTTCGCCGAGCTGTGGGTGCGGTGATTCGGGCTCCAGGGGGCGGCAGCGCATGCCGTCACGTCGCCGGGCTTCGCGTTTCAGCTCCCATGCAGCCGCGTCCCGGCGCTGATGGCGTAGCGCCGCGCGAACGGGGTTGTACTTCTACCGGTCATCATTGCGATTCCGCAGCAGGCCGAAAGCGATCACGATACGCACCCGGGCTCAGCCCGACCTTCTCCTTGAACAGCCGGCAGAACGAGCTCGTATCGCTATACCCCACCCGGGCCGTGATCCGCTCGAGGCTGAGATCGCCGGCCTCCAGCAAACCGCGCGCGGCTTCGATGCGCAGGCTCTGCAAATACCGCAATGGCGGCTGATTCAGCGTGGCCTGGAATCGGCGGATGATCGTGCGCTCGCTCACGCCGAGGTCATGTGCCATCTCCGACATCTTCACGTCCTTCGTCATGTGCTTTTGCAGCCAATGCTGCGCGCGGTGAACCAGCGAATCGGCGTGCGTCTTGTCGGTCAGCAGCGGGAGATACGGCAATTGCTTTGTCTGGCTGACGTCGATCAGCATCGTTTTGGCGCACTGCGCCGCGATGACGGCCCCGGCGAAACGCTCGATGACATGAATCGTCTGCAACAGGTAGGACGCTGACGCGCCCGCACAGATCAGGCGGTCCGCCTCGGTGACGACGGGTTCCAGCTGAAGGTCGACCCGGGGAAACCGGCTGCGAAACTGGTCCGCCAGCCACCACGTGGTCGTCGCGGGCCGCCCGTCCAGGAGGCCGGTGTTGGCCAGTACGAAAGTGCCGGTGCAGTTTGCCGCCAGGCAGGCCCCGGCGTTCCATTGCGAAACCAGCCAGTCGCATGCGGCCGACTGTCGTGCCAGCAACTGGTCGAAGGCCTTGCCGCTCGCATAGTGCGCACTGGGAATGAATACCAGGTCGAACTGCTCGCGCGGCCGGATCGGCTCCGTGTTCAGCTGTAGCCCGTTGCTCGCCATGACGGGCGCCCCGGTCGGGGAAACGAACCGCCATTCGAATTGCGCTTGTCCATCGCCTCTCTGGCGCCGCACATGCGCGTTCGCAATCTGAAGGATGTCGGCGAACCCGCCCAGGCTGGAGGCGTAGCAATCGTCATACGCAAGGATGGCGGCGCGGGGCATCGTGTGTCGGATATCGCATGCAATGTGTCAGTTTAGCCAATGTACGGCAATTCGAACTGCGAGGAAACTGTCGGTATTCACCTGGCACCGGCGCGCCGGGCGGCGACTCGATCGTCAAGGCGGACGAGCAGCGCCGGGCGGCATCGCGGGCCGTCCGGGCTGCGCGAAGGCAAAGGCGGCCGGCGCGCGGGTATCTCCGGCGCCTCCGTTGCCGGGTCGCGTGGATTTCCATCGGCTTCGCGCCGGTGATTCAGCCGTACAGTGACGCGCGTCGTGGTCGCAACGCGTTCCCGGCATGCGAAGGCGCTTTCGTCTCAACCTGAACCGAAAACATCATGAAAACCAGGATCACCGAACTCTTCGGCATCGAATATCCGATCATCCAGGGCGGCATGCACCACGTCGGGTACGCGGAACTGGCGGCGGCTGTCTCCAACGCAGGCGGCCTCGGCATCATTACCGGCCTGACCCAGCGATCGCCGGCCGATCTGGCTGCCGAGATCCGGCGTTGCCGCGAGATGACCGACATGCCGTTCGGCGTGAACCTCACGTTCCTGCCGACTGTCACGTCCCCCGACTATCCCGGCTATATCCGGGCCATCGTCGAAGGTGGCGTCAAGATCGTCGAAACGGCCGGCAACAACCCGCAGCCCTACCTGGCCGCGCTCAAGGACGCGCATGTCAAGGTGATCCACAAGTGCACGTCGATTCGCCACGCGCTCAAGGCGGAGGCCATTGGCTGCGATGCGGTCAGCGTCGATGGATTCGAATGCGGTGGCCATCCGGGCGAGGACGACATTCCGAACTTCATCCTGCTGCCACGCGCTGCCGACGAGCTCAAGATTCCGTTCGTGGCCTCCGGCGGCATGGCTGACGGGCGGTCGCTGGTTGCGGCACTGTCGCTTGGCGCGGATGGCATCAACATGGGTACGCGCTTCATCGCCACCCGCGAGGCGCCGGTGCACGAGAACGTGAAGCAGGCGCTGGTTGCCGCGTCCGAACTGGACACGCGTCTGGTCATGCGCCCGTTGCGCAATACCGAACGCGTGCTGCGCAATGCCGCGGTCGATCGCATCCTCGAAAAGGAAAACCGGCTCGGCGCGAGTATCCGGTTCGACGATATCGTCGAAGAGGTCGCCGGCGTGTATCCGCGCATCATGAAGGAGGGCGCGCTCGACGCGGGCGCCTGGTCGTGCGGCCTGGTCGTCGGCTTGATCCGCGACGTCCCGTCCGTGAAGGAACTCGTCGATCGCATCGTCAGCGAAGCGACGGAGATCATCCGCAGCCGGTTGGCGCGTATCGCGGTTTGATCCGATTGGCGGTACGAGATGCCGTGATGCCGCCGGCCTACGCCGACGAATCTTCGGGAGCGTGATGTGATGCCGCCGGTCAGCGCGTGCTGACGGCAGCCGGCAAGTACGAACCGGTTGGCCGTGGCGATGGCCGCAAGCACCCGGTCGATGTTCACGGTGCCTAGTCTGTTGCGTCGCTGGTTGCAGTTGCCAGATTGCGAGTTCAGGCTCGAGACCCATGCCCACCACCGTCCGGATCGCCTCCGGACGGTTGCGTGCTCACGTGTTCAGCGAATTCGCCTTGTCGGATCGGGCACGTCGGGTTGCCCGATTCCGCTTTTTCCATAGCCACGTTCGCCTGCCTTTCGTCCGGCGTGGCCGGGCATCATCCTCGAGCCCGGCCGACGCGACAGTGGCATCACACGCGCAACGTGCGGCCCATTGCGGTTTCCATCAGGCCCGACCCATCGCGAACCAGCGCCTGCTCCCGCGACCCACCCGCGAGATGACAAAAACCGGCATCGCCGAATCGTGACTTCGCGCTCGACGATATAATTCGCGCTCCGAGGGCATTCGAGCCCGACCGCGATGACAAGACAAGAAGAAGCAGACATGGCTCAGTCTCAACCGCATGCATTGCAGCGTCCGCCCGCTGAAGTCCTGTATGCCGATCAGCTCGCCCAGCTGAAGGCACAGGATGGCGCCCAACCTCGTCCGCCGGGCTGGCAATTGAGCCTGACGGCCGCCCGCGCATTTATTGCCGGCGATCGTGCGCTCGGCATCGCGCCGAAGATCGTCGCGCCGATCGCGAGCATCGAGCGCATGCTCGTCACGCTTGCCACCGGTCGCGGGCTGATGCTGGTCGGCGAGCCGGGTACCGCGAAATCGATGCTGTCCGAGCTGCTGGCGGCCGCGATCAGCGGCACGTCGACGCTGACGATCCAGGGCGGCGCATCAATCACCGAAGACCAGATCAAGTACGGCTGGAACTACGCGTTGCTGATCAACGAAGGGCCGAGCCCGCGTGCGCTCGTGCCCGCGCCGCTGTACCAGGGCATGCACGACGGCCGGATCGTGCGCTTCGAGGAAATCACGCGTGCGCCGCTGGAAGTGCAGGACTGCCTGCTCGGCATGCTGTCGGACCGCGTGATGGCGGTGCCGGAACTGCACGGCGAACACGGGATGCTGTACGCGCGCGAAGGCTTCAACATCATTGCGACCGCGAACACGCGCGACCGCGGTGTGAACGAGATGAGCGCGGCGCTGAAGCGGCGCTTCGATTTCGAAACCGTGTTTCCGATTCTCGACTTCGACAGCGAACTCGCGCTTGTGCGTGAAGCCAGCGCGCGTCTCCTGGCCGGCAGCGGCATTCCGGCGGCCGTGCCGCAGCCGGTGCTGGAACTGCTGGTCACCACGTTCCGCGATCTGCGCGGCGGGGCCGGCGACGCGTCGGGCAGCGACGGCGCGATGGACCGGCTGACGGCGGTGATGTCGACGGCCGAAGCGGTGAACGTCGCGCATGCGGTCGGGGTGCGCGCATGGTTTCTCGAGCAGCGCGAAGGGTCGCCGCAGGATCTCGTCGACTGCATTGCCGGCACCGTCGTCAAGGACAACGCCGACGATCGCGCGAAGCTGCGCCGCTACTTCGAACAGAAGGCCGCACGGCGCGAAGGGGCGCACTGGCGCGCGTACTATGCGGCGCGCCACCGTTTGCCGTGACGCACAGCATGAATGCGACTGTTCACGGCGATATGCCGCGGCCGGGACGGGTTGCGCCTGACGCGCACTGCGCGCACGGCGGCAAGGGCCGGCCGGGCGCCATCGGCGGTGTCGCACGCATCGACGTCGACTGACGGGCGCCGCATGCAGACCGACACGTCCAACACCCCTCACATCGTCGGCATCCGGCATCACAGCCCCGCCTGCGCGCGGCTGGTGGCCGAGCGCATCCGCGCGCGGCGGCCGCGCTACGTGCTGATCGAAGGGCCGGCCGATTTCAACGACCGGCTCGACGAACTGTATCGTCCGCACCGTCTGCCGATCGCGATCTACAGTTATCTGTCCGGCGATGCCGCGCATTACGGCTCGTGGACCCCGTTCGCCGAACATTCGCCGGAATGGCAGGCCTTGCAGGCGGGGCGCGAAGTCGGCGCGACGGTTCGCTTCATCGACTTGCCCGCATGGCACGCGGCATTCTCGCGGCTGGAGAACCGCTATGCCGATGTCGCGGACGCCGAACACGAGGCACGCGCCGACGCCTACGAGCGCGCGCTGGCGGACACGCTTGCCGTGCAGGGCCGCGATGCGCTGTGGGATCACCTGTTCGAGGGCGTCGGCGATACGCCCGACGCACTGGACGAACTCGCGGAACGCCTGTCGACCTACTTCTCGCATCTGCGCGACGACGATCCGGGCTCGCTCGGCAACCAGGCGCGCGAACGGATGATGGCGCGCTGGATCGCGTGGGCGGTCGCCGAAGCGGGCGGGCAGGCGGAAGATGTGCTGGTCGTCTGCGGCGGCTATCACGCGCCGGCGCTGGCGCGACTCTGGCGCACGCTGCCGGCCGAGTTGCCCGATACGCCGGAACCCGGCTCGATCGACGGCGGTGCCGGCGCCGCGCTCGACGAACAGTCGAACGACGCCGGCGTGACCGAGACGGGCGCGAATACCGTCGGCGAGGCCGCGCACAGCGTCCGCTACGGTTCCTATCTCGTGCCTTACACGTTCAAGCGCCTCGACGCGTTCGCGGGCTACGCATCGGGCATGCCTTCGCCGGCCTATTACCAGTGGGTCTGGGAGCACGGTGCCGAAGACGCCGCGCGTCGCGTGCTCGAGCACGTGATGCAGCGGCTGCGTGCACGCAAGCTGCCGGTATCGACGGCCGACCTGATCGCCGTGCACGTGCGGGCCGAAGGGCTGGCACGCCTGCGCGGCCACGTGCGGCCGCTGCGTTGCGACTGGCTCGACGCGCTGGCCGGCGCGCTGGTGAAGGACGCGCTCGACGCGCCGCTGCCGTGGACTTATCGCGGGCCGCTGCGGGCCGCGATAAGTCCACGGCAGCGGCGCGTCGAG
>NZ_JAAGPE010000101.1:0-236 GCF_017104605.1 Burkholderia sp. Ac-20384
TTGTCGTTCTCGATGGACTTGAGGGTTGTCAGTCTTGGAGAGACGCCAGTAGTCGCTAGTACACTGCTGAGATATGACACATCATGTTCAATGTCGGACTGTAGTGTGTCGGATATTGTTGCGAATTGGCTATGTTGTGTTGTATGGAGATCGACGCGCGCACGGCAGTGTATATCAATCAGGGACTTTAGAGTGGTCTTTGTTGTTTTTTTTTTTTGTTTTTTTTTTTTTTTAAC
>NZ_JAAGPE010000102.1:0-28740 GCF_017104605.1 Burkholderia sp. Ac-20384
CCGCCTTCGAGGTTGCGGGACAGCCCGGCGCGCAGGAATTCGAGCGCCGCGCGGCGCGTGTCGTCACGGTCGTCCGGCAGCGTCAGCGTGCCGACCGCAAACACCGCGCCGTCCACGTGCGCAGCCTGCATCCGCATCGGCATCGACGCGCCGCCGATCGCCACCGGCTGCTCCTCGACGGTCGGCTTCGCCGGCAGGTCGATCGTGTAGCCGGCATCGTTGTGCAGCGTGCGCCAGTCGTACGACGGCGAGCACGCGGCCAGCACCGCGCTCAGGCACGCAAGCGCGGCGAAGTGTCGCAGCGGACGAAAAAGGGGGCGCAACGAAACGGTGACTTCCTTCGGCATGGCGTGGATCGGGCAGGCAAAACGGCCATTATCCGCTGAAGCTGAAATCCGGGATGCGTGGCCGCCGCCGGTGCGCTTGCCGCATTCGCGCTAAAATGAGCGCCGAATTTCGATGTCCTTTGCATTGATCCGCGTCATCGACCGACTCCGAGAGCACCAGATGAACACCACGCCTCCCGTCCGGCGCAGCGCCGGCCCCGCCCGCTACATCGTCGCCGCCGTTGTCGTCGCGGCGATCGCCGTCGCCGGCTTCTTCGCGTTCAACGGCAAGTCCACCGTGCCGGACGCCACGTTCACGCTGCTGTCGGGCCAGAAGGTCTCGACTGCAGGCGACCTGAAAGGCAAGGTCTATCTCGTGAACTTCTGGGCGACGAGCTGCGCAACCTGCATGCAGGAAATGCCGCAGATGGTCGATACCTATAATCGTTTCAAGGGTCAGGGGCTGGAATTCGTCGCGGTCGCGATGAACTACGATCCGCCGATGTACGTCGCGAACTACGCGCAGACGCGCCAGCTGCCGTTCAAGGTCGCGCTCGACGACGGCAGCGTCGCGAAGCAGTTCGGCAACGTGCAGCTCACGCCGACGACCTTCGTCGTCGACAAGGACGGCAAGATCCTGAAGCGCTACGTCGGCGCACCGCAGTTCGCGGAACTCGACGCGCTGCTCAAGAAGGCACTCGACAGCAACGCGGCCTGAGCGCCGCCCGATCCAACTCGAAGGGCCGCGCACCGCGCCCTTCCCCGCACGACGGACCGCACGACCGGGCAACCCGGTTCCGCGGTCCGTTTGCTTTTCAGCGCTCGGTTTCGCCTTTCGCCGACAGCCCGTAGCGCTTCATCTTCTCGTACAGCGTCGCCTTGCCGACATGCAGCCGGTCGGCCGTCGCGGCAACCGCGCCGCCCGTCTGGTTCAACGCCTCGGCGATCACCGCACGCTCGAATTGCTCGATGCGCTCCTTCAGCGTCTGCTCGTTGTCGGCGTCGTCGCCGCTCGCGCCCGTCTCCTGCGGCATGTCGGCCACGCCGAGCACGAAGCGATCGGCCGCGTTGCGCAGCTCGCGCACGTTGCCGGGCCAGTCGCGCTGCATCAGGCTCGCGCGCTGCCGGTCGGTCAGCACCGGCGCGGGCCGCGCGTAACGCACGGCCGCATCGAGCATGAAGTGCTCGAACAGCGGCACGATGTCCTCGCGGCGCTCGGCCAGCGGCGGCAGCGCGATCGTCACGACGTTGAGGCGGTACAGCAGGTCGCGCCGGAACGTGCCGGCCGCGACGAGTTCGCTCATGTCGCCCTTCGCGGCCGCCACCACGCGGCAGTTCACGCGGATCGGCTGGTTCGAGCCGAGCCGCTCCAGCACGCCGTCCTGCAGCACGCGCAGCAGCTTCACCTGCAGCGCGAGCGGCATGCTTTCGATTTCGTCGAGGAACAGCGTGCCGCCGGACGCGTACTCGAGCTTGCCGACGCGGCGCTTCGCAGCGCCGGTGAACGCGCCGGGCTCGTAGCCGAACATCTCCGACTCGAACATCGGCTCGGGCAATGCGCCGCAATTCACCGCGATGAACGGCTTGTCGCGGCGCGGCGACAGCTCGTGCAGGCTGCGCGCGATCAGCTCCTTGCCGGCGCCGGTGTCGCCGTTGATCAGCACCGACGCATCGGTCGGCGCGACGTTCGCGATCAGCTTGCGTACCTGTTCGATCGCGGGGCTGCGGCCGATGATGCGCGGCGCGACGACGTTCTGCCCGGCCAGCTCGCGCCGCAGCGCGTGGTTCTCGAGCACGAGCTCGCGGCGCTCGAGCGCGCGGCGCACCGTCTCGATCAGGCGCTCGGCCGCGAATGGTTTTTCGATGAAGTCGTACGCGCCGTCGCGCATCGCCTGCACGGCCATCGAGATGTCGCCGTGCCCCGTGACGAGGATCACGGGCACGTCGGGCACGCGCTCGCGGCACTGCGCGAGCACGTCGAGCCCGCTCGCGCCGGGCAGCCGGATGTCGCTGACGATCGCGCCGGCGTTATCCGCGACGATCGCCTTCTCGGCCGCTTCGGCCGACTCGAAGCCGGCGACGTCGAACCCCGCCAGCTGGAGGCTCTGCACGCTTGCCCGGCGAACGAGCGCATCGTCTTCGATATAGATCACTTGCAGCCGGTTGGCCATCGTACTCACTTGCTCCTGACGGGCCGCGCGGCGGCAGCGCGCGCGGCGTCGTTGATACCGATCGTGTGCCGGTCGGGCGGGCGGCGGGACGCCGCCTAGCGCGAATTCACCGACTCGGACACGGAGTCCGGATGATGCGTGCGCGCGCGCCGCAGCGTCAAGACGAACAGCGCGCCGCCCGACGGCGCGTTGCGCGCTGTGAGCGCACCGCCCGCGTCGCTCGCGATTGACGACGAGATCGCGAGGCCGAGCCCGAGCCCGCGCCCCATTTCCTTGGTCGTGAAGAACGGCTCGAACAGGCGCGGCAGCAGGTCGGGCGCAATCCCGCAGCCGTTGTCGCGCACCTCGACCGCGAGCGTCGCCGCCGACACCGCGATGGTCACCTCGATCGCCGGCGCCGCCACCCCGGCGACCGCATCGAGCGCGTTGCCGAGCAGGTTGATCAGCACCTGCTCGAGGCGCAGATCCTCGCAACGGGCGACGAGTTCGGGATAGTCGCGCGCCAGGTCGAGCGGCGCATCGTGCGCAGGCGACACGGTCGCGTCCTGCAGCGTCAGCGTGAGTGCGACGCCGCGCAGGCGCTCGTCGAGCAGCGACAGCACGCTGCGCAGCGCGCGCACGACGAGCGCCTGCTCGTTGCGCGGCTTCGCGCGGCCGACGAACAGCTTCAGCTGGTTCGTGATCTTGCCCATCCGCTCGGTGAGCGCGGCGATCGCCTCGAGGTTTTCCCGCGCGGCCGCCTGCTCGCCGCGGTCGAGCAGCACGCGCGTGTTGTCCGAGAAGCTGCGCAGCGCCGCGAGCGGCTGGTTCAGTTCGTGTGTGATGCCGGCCGCCATCTGGCCGAGCGCGGCGAGCTTGCTCGCCTGGATCAGTTCGTCGTGCGCGGCGCGCAGCTCCTGCTCCGCGCGGATCCGGTCGCCGACTTCCTTCTGCAATTGCTCGTTCGCTTCCGACAGGTCGGCCGTGCGCTCCTCGACGCGCCGGTTCAGCTCCGCGTACGCCTGCTGCAGCAGCGCGCGGCCGCGGATCATTTCACGCACGCGCGCGCGGCGCATCCGCCAGTAGAACGCGAGCAACGCGACCGACACGAAGCCGAAACCCGTGACGATCGTCGCATTGCGCGCATCGGCGTCGACGGGCGCGATCGGCGCGAGCGTGACGAGCAGCCAGTCGGGCTCGCCGATCCGGCGCTTGCTCGCGAGGTAGCGCGGCGCGCGCAGGCCAGGGCCCAGGCGGACGATTTCCGCATCGGGGCCGCGCACCTGCTCGATACGCAGCGGCAGCGGCGTGACCGGTTGCTGCGCATACTGGCGCGTCTCGTAGATCGACGCGGCGACGGGGCCCGTGAGCGGCCGCAGCGTGTGGTACTTCCAGGCGGGCACCGACGACAGGAACACGACGCCGTGGTCGTCCGCGACGACGAGCGGCTCGGACGCATCGGCGCCCTGGAACCATTCGAGGTTGAGCTTCACGACGACGACGCCCGCGATCTTGCCGTCGCGCCACACCGGTTGCGAGATGTAGTAACCGGGATCGCGCGAGATCGTGCCGATCCCGAAGAAGCGGCCGACCTGGCCGTTCATCGCATCGAGGAAATACGGGCGGAAGCGGTATTCGATCCCGACGAAACTGTCGGGCGCGCGCCAGTTGCTGGCGGCGACGCACAGGCCGTCCGCGCCGATCACGTAGGTGACGGTCGCGTGCGCGTGTTCGTTGAGGTCTTCGAGATAACGGTTGACGCGCGCGGTGTAGTCGGCGCGCTTCGGCTCGGCGAGCAGGTCCTGCACGTACGGATGGCTGCCGAGCAGGTAAGGCAGCGATTCGTAGCGGTCGAGCGTGCTCTTGAGCGCGTTGGTGGTGCGGTCGACGCGCACCGCGGCGTTGCGCTGCAGCTCTGCAACGCCGCGCCGCCAGGTGATCGTCCACGTCAGCGTGCACGCCGCGGCGAGCGCGGCGGCAAGCACGACGATAATGAGCAGACGGCGCGTCACGGTCGAGGCTTCCTGGCGATGCGGATCACCTATTGTGTCATAGGCCTCCGCCTCCCTGCCCTGGCCGCCGCGGGCCGTGCGGCCGGCGGGCGGTGCCGCCGCCTGCTCCTTCATGACGTCAGACGCCGGCCGTCTCGGTCGTCGTGACCTCGCCGCCGCCCGTCAGCGCCTGGCGCAGCTTGTTGCGGTCGAGCTCCTTCTCCCAGGCCGACACGACGACCGTCGCGACGCCGTTGCCGACGATGTTGGTCAGCGCACGGCACTCGCTCATGAAGCGGTCGATGCCGAGGATCAGCACCATGCCCGACAGCGGGATCGTCGGCACGACGGCCAGCGTCGCGGCGAGCGTGATGAAGCCCGCGCCCGTGACGCCGCTCGCGCCCTTCGACGTCAGCATCGCGACGGCCAGCAGCGTGAGCTGCTGCATCCACGTCAGTTCGATGTTGGTCGCCTGCGCGATGAACAGCACGGCCATCGTCATGTAGATGTTGGTGCCGTCGAGGTTGAACGAATAGCCGGTCGGCACGACGAGGCCGACGACCGAACGCGAGCAACCGGCCTTCTCGAGCTTTTCCATCAGCTGCGGCAGCGCGGCTTCCGACGAGCTCGTGCCGAGCACGATCAGCAGTTCTTCCTTGATGTAGGACACGAAGCGGATGATCGAGAAGCCCGTGAAGCGCGCGATCGTGCCGAGCACGACGAGCACGAACACGACCGACGTCAGGTAGAACGTGCCGATCAGCTTGAGCAGCGGCACCAGCGAACCGACGCCGTACTTGCCGATCGTGAACGCCATCGCGCCGAACGCGCCGATCGGTGCGAGCTTCGTGACGATGTGCACGATGCCGAACAGCACGCGCGTGAGCCCGTCGATGAAGTCGGTGACGACCTTGCCGCGCTCGCCGAGGTGCGCGAGCACGCTGCCGAACAGCAGTGCGATCAGCAGGATCTGCAGGATTTCACCCTGCGCGAACGCATCGACCATCGTGTTCGGGATGATGTGCATCAGGAAGTCGACCGTCGACTGCCCGTGCGCCTTCGCCGCGTACGACGCGACGGCCTTGCCGTCGAGCGTCGCCGGATCGATGTTGAAACCGACGCCCGGACGCAGGATGTGCGTGGCCGCGAGGCCGAGCAGCAGCGCGAAGGTCGACACGATCTCGAAGTACAGCAGCGCCTTGCCGCCGACGCGGCCCACCTTCTTCATGTCCTCCATGCCGGCGATGCCGGTAACGACCGTACAGAAGATGATCGGGCCGATCACCATCTTGATCAGCTTGATGAAGCCGTCGCCGAGCGGCTTCATGTCGGTGGCGAGCGCCGGATAGTAGTGGCCGAGGATCACGCCGACGATGATGGCGAAGATCACCTGCACATAGAGCACTTTGTAGAAGGGTTTCTTCTTCACGATGGTTCCTGCAGAAGTAGATGAGCCGATTGAAACGGCGTCACGCGCGCGGACGAATGTCAGGGGAAGAGCCATTCGCCCGCGCGGCTGCCGTGCCGCAACAAGCGATGCCTCAGGACGTCCGGAGGGGGAGGAAGGCAGTGGTCATCGATTGTCTCCTTGCTTGCTGTAGTAGTTCGGCCGGGGGGTGGCCGTGCGTTTTATATTGCAAGGTCGATGCCAGGTTCCCGGAACCCGTCAAACCTTTGTTTTCATTGTATTTCTCATAATGCGACAGGCAAGGAAATCCGGGATTCCGGATTTCCGGAAAATATCCGTCCGGCGATCCGGACGGACAAGCACATTCATCAGATGAATCAGTGCTGCACGGCGCGGCCGGCCAGCACGCCCGTCTGCGCGTAGAACTCCTGCTGCGCGAAGGCCTCGCGCTCGCGCCGCGCACGCTCGCCGCGATCCGCGAGCGAGCCGACGACGATCCCGATGAACGCGAGCGGCACCGACACGAGCGCCGGGTTGTCGAGGAACACCGGCGCGTGCGCGTGATGCAGCACGTCGACCCACACCGACTTCGACAGCACCGTGAGCGTGACCGCCGACACGAGGCCGAGGCTGCCGCCGAGCACCGCGCCGCGCGTCGTCATCCCGCGCCAGAAGATCGACATCGCGAGCACCGGGAAATTGGCGCTCGCGGCCACCGCCGCGACGAGGCCGACCATGAACGCGACGTTCACGTGCTCGAACAGGATCGACAGCCCGATCGCGACCGCCGACAGCACGATCGTCGCCGTGCGCGAGATGCGCATCTCGACGCGTTCGTCGGGCTTGCCGCGCGCCCACATCTGCGCATACAGGTCGTGCGAGATCGTCGTCGCGCCGGCGAGCGTCAGGCCCGCGACCACCGCGAGGATCGTCGCGAACGTGACGGCCGCGATGAAGCCGTAGAACCAGTTCCCGCCGACCGCCTGCGCGAGCTTCACCGCGACCATGTTCGAGCCGCCGAGCAGGTCGTGCGTCAGGTTGAACGTGCCGTTCGCGCCGAGCTTGAAGAACTCCGGATGCTGCGCGAGCAGCACGATCGCCGAGAAGCCGATCACGAAGGTCAGCAGGTAGAAGTAGCCGATGAAGCCGGTCGCGTAGAGCACCGACTTGCGCGCCTCCTTCGCGTTCGGCACCGTGAAGAAGCGCATCAGGATGTGCGGGAAGCCGGCCGTGCCGAACATCAGCGCGATGCCGAGCGACAGCGCGTTGGCCGGATCGCGGATCAGCTTGCCGGGGCCCATGATCGACAGCGCGCCCGGATGCACGGCCACCGCGCGGCGGAACATCTCGTCGATGCTGAAGCCGAATTCGCCGAGCGCGAGCACGACGAGCAGCGTCGCGCCGCACAACAGCAGCACGGCCTTGATCACCTGCACCCAGGTGGTCGCGGTCATCCCGCCGAAGAACACGTAGACGACCATCAGCACGCCGACGATCAGCTCGGCCGTGCCGTACGACAGCCCGAACAGCAGCTGGATCAGCTTGCCCGCGCCGACCATCTGCACGACGAGGTACAGCACGACGATGGTCAGCGAATTCGCGGACGTCAGCAGCCGGATCGGCCGCTGCGCGAAGCGGTACGCAACCACATCGACGAACGTGAACTTGCCGAGGTTGCGCAGCGGTTCGGCGATCAGGAACATCACGAACGGCCAGCCGACCAGAAAGCCGATCGAGTAGATGAGCCCGTCGAAGCCGAACATGAACACCATCCCGGACAGCCCGAGGAACGATGCGGCGGACATGTAGTCGCCCGCGATCGCGAGCCCGTTCTGCAGCCCGGTGATGCCGCCGCCGGCCGTGTAGAAGTCGCGCGTCGAGCGTGTGCGCCGTGCGGCCCAGCGCGTGAGCGCGAGCGTCGCGAACACGAACGCGAAGAACATCCCGATCGCGACCGGGTTCAGTTCGACCTTGTCGGGCATCGGGCCCGCGACCGATACGGCGCGCGCAGCGGAGGAAACGAGAGCGAATGGAACAGCAAGCGCGCCGGGCGCAATCGAGAGTCGTCGCATGTCGGCCTCCGTCACGAACGCTGCAGGATCGCGTCGACGCGGCGGTCGAACGCACGGTTCGCGCGCAGCACGTAGCACGCGGTCAGGCTGATCGCGACCAGGATGATCGCGACGCCCGTGGCGATCCCGACCGTCGTCGTCGCGCCGCGGTACAGCGGCGCGGCGAGCACGTGCGGCGCGAGCGCGACGAGCAGGATGAAGCCGTAGTACGTGGCGATCATCAGCGCCGTCAGCGTGAAGCTGAAGCGGCGCCGCGCCCGCACGAGCTGCTGGTAGTCACGGCGCGCCGTGACCGATTCGATGACGGAAAGCTCCATGGTGTCTCCATTTCCTCCTCGTCATTGCGAGGGGTGTCTTGTGGATGGATGGCGCGTCTACCGATCCGCCCGCGCCGCGGCGGTGCAATGCGATGTGTCCTGCCCGTGTGTGGGCTTGCGTTCAGACCACGCGATCCGCCCGCAACCGCGCAACCTCGTCGGCCGACATCCCGAGCCAGCCGCCGAGCACCGCATCCGTATCGGCACCGAGCACCGGCGGCGCACCACGCACCGGCAGCCGCGCGCCGTCGAAGCGATACGGCGGCGCAAGCACGTCGACGCCGCCCGCGACCGGATGCGGTTGCCGCGTGACGAGCCCCGCGCTCGTCGCGCGCTCCGACTTCAGTGCTTCGTGCAGCCCGAGCACTTCGCCGCACGGAATGCCCGCATCGGCGAGCGCCGCGAGCAACGTCGCGCGCGACCGGCGCGCGAGTTCGCCGCGAATCTCGGGCAGCAGTTCAGCGCGGTTTTCCGAACGGCCGAGGTTGGTCTTGTATCTCGCGTCGGCCGCGAGGTCGGGCCGTTCGATCGCGTCGCAAAAGCGCGCGAACTGCGTGTTGTTGCCGACCGTGATCACGAGCGGGCCGTCGGCCGCGTCGAACACGCCGTACGGCACGATCGACGGATGCGCGTTGCCGTAGCGCGGCGGGTCCTCGCCCATCAGCAGCGCGTCGAGCCCGTAGTACGCGGTGATCATCAGCCCGCAGTCGAACAGCGCCATCTCGATGCGCCGCCCGCGCCCCGTCGCATGGCGCTCGTACAGCGCGGCGAGGATTGCCTGCGCCGAATACATGCCGGTGAACAGGTCGACCGCCGCGACGCCGAACTTCAGCGGCGGCTGGCCGGCCTCGCCGTTCAGCGCCATCAGCCCGGCCTCGCCCTGCACGACGAGGTCGTAGCCGGGCCGCGCGGCCTCGGCGCCCGAGCGGTCGTAGCCGGAAATCGCGCAGTGCACGAGGCGCGGGTTCAACTCGGACAGCGCGTCGTAGCCGAGCCCGAGTTTTTCCGCGCCGCCGAACTTGAAGTTGTGAAGTACCACGTCGGCCTGCGCGGCCAGCTCGCGCGCGAGCCGCTGCCCTGCTTCGGTCTGCAGGTCGAGGCAGATCGAGCGCTTGCTGCGGTTCACGCTGTTGAAGTAGGTCGTCTCGGTGTCGCCGATCCGCAGACCCCAGTCGCGCGTGTCGTCACCGCGTGCCGGATGCTCGACCTTGATCACTTCCGCGCCGAAATCGGCGAGCACCATCGCGCACCACGGGCCCGCGAGCACGCGCGAGAAATCGAGCACCTTCACGCCGGCCAGCGGCAATGCGCGCGATTCGTTCGTCATCCTTGTCTCCTCCATTCGCGTGATTTGCTTTTACTGTTTCGACAGCGCGATGTAGCGCGCGAGATGATGATCCTCGTCGCCGAGCTGGTGATCGATCATCACGAGGCGCTTCGCGTAGTGCGACAGCGGCAACTCCCACGTCATCCCGATCCCGCCGTGCAACTGGATGCTCTCCTCGGCAACGAGCGTGCCGATCCGGCCGATCGTGACCTTCGCCGCCGCCAGCGCGCGTTCGCGCACCGCGCGTGGCGCATCGAGCTGCGCGGCCGCGTTGATCACCGCCGAGCGCGCCTGCTCGACTTCGAGCAGCAGGTCGGCCATCCGGTGCTGCAGCGCCTGGAAGCTGCCGATCGGCAAGCCGAACTGCTTGCGCGTGCGCAGGTAGTCGAGCGTGTACTCCTTCGCGACGTCCATCGCACCGAGCGCCTCCGCCGACAGTGCGAGCAACCCGTAGCCGAGCACGCGTTCGAGCAGCTCGGTGCCCGCTTCGCCGTCGTGCTCGCCGAGCGCGGCATCGGCCGGCAGCGCGACGCGCTCGAAGCGCACTTCGGCCGCGCGGCCACCGTCGATCTTCTTGTAGTCGCGCAGCGATACGCCCGGCGCGTCGGCCGGCACGACGAACAGGCCGATGCCGGCCGCATCGTCGTCGTGACCCGACACGCGCGCGCTGACGACGAAGAACGCCGCCTGCGCGGCCTGGTCGACAACACCCTTCGCGCCCGTCAGCACCCAGCCGTCGCCCGAGCGTTCGGCGCGCGTGCGCACGGTCGTCAGTTCGTAGTGCGAGCCCGGCTCGTCATGCGCGAACGCAGCGCTCGCGCTGCCGTCGATCAGCGCGGCCAGCCGGTCACGATGCGCAGCACCGCCGGCGAGCGACAGCGCACGGCCCGCGAGCAGCGCGCCGAGGAACGGCTCGACGACAAGCCCGCGCCCGAGGCATTCGAACACCACCGCGATGTCGAAGCCCGCGCCACCGAACCCGCCGTCGGCTTCGGAAAACAGCGCGCCGACGGTGCCGAGTTCGGCAAAGCGCTGCCACATCGCGCGATCGAAGCCTTCGGCCGACTGCGCGATGCGATCGCGCACCGGGAACGCGTACTGTTCGGCGATGAAGCGGTTCAACGTATCCGCCAGCATCCGGCGGTCTTCTGTGTGCTGGAAATCCATCGTCGCGTCCCTCGTTACAGCCCGAGCATCATCTTCGCGATGATGTTCTTCTGGATCTCGTTCGAGCCGCCGAAGATCGACAGCTTCCGGTTGTTGAAATACTGCTGTGCGGCGCTCGCGGCTTCGTCCGGGCCGACCGGCTCGCCGTCGTAGTCGCCATCGAGTGCTGCCTCGACGAACGGCTGCGCGTACGGCCCCATCGCACGCCGCATCAGCGCGGTGATCTCCTGACGGATCTGCGTGCCGCGGATCTTAAGCATCGAGCTTTCCGCCCCCGGCGCGCCGCCGCCCGCGACCGCGGCCAGCACGCGCAGGTTGGTCGTGCGCATGTTCTCGAGTTCGATCTCGACCCGCGCGACGCGCGCCGCGAAGAACGGATCGTCCGCGAGCGGCCGGCCGTTCTTCTTGACCTTCGCGGCCACCGCGCGCAGGTGGTCGAGCGCGGCCGTCGAGAAGCCGATTCCGGCGATGTTGGTGCGCTCGTACGTGAGCAGGTATTTCGCGTAGGTCCAGCCGCGGTTCTCTTCGCCGACGAGGTTGGCCGCCGGCACGCGCACGTCGGTGAAGAACACCTCGTTCACTTCGTGCTCGCCGTCGAGCGTGATGATCGGGCGCACTTCGACGCCCGGCGTGTTCATGTCGATCAGCAGGAAGCTGATGCCTTCCTGCTTGCGCACGTCGGTCGCGGTGCGCACGAGGCAGAAGATCATGTTCGCGTAGTGGCCGAGCGTGGTCCACGTCTTCTGGCCGTTCACGAGGTAGTGCTCGCCCTGCGCGTCGATGCCGCGCACCGCGCTCGTCTTCACCGCCGCGAGGTCGGAACCGGCGCCCGGCTCCGAGTAACCCTGGCACCACCAGTCGGTCCCGTCGAGGATGCGCGGCAGCCAGTGGCGCTGTTGCGCTTCGTTGCCGTACTTGATCAGCACCGGGCCGAGCATGTTCACGCCGAACGGCACGATGCGCGGCGCACCCGCGAGCGCGCATTCGTTGTCGAACAGGAACTTCTGCGCGACGCTCCAGCCAGGGCCGCCGTATTCGCGCGGCCAGTGGCTCGCGAGCCAGCCGCGCGCGTTGAGGATCGCGTGCCATTCGCGCATGTCGTCGCGCGTGAGATGCAGGCCGCCCTTCACCTGGCGCGCGATGCGCGCGGGCAGTTCGGCTTGCAGGAAGCGCTGCACTTCCGTGCGGAAGGCTTCCTCTTCAGGAGTGAAATTGAGGTCCATCTTCGGTCCGTGGCGAATGCAGTGGGCGTTCAGTCGATGCGGTTCAGGCTCGCGAAATCCGCGCCGCGCGCGACGAGATCGACGAGCAGCGGCGACGGCTTCCAGAACAGCGGATCTTCCTTCGCGAACGCGCGGATATCGGCGAGCACGTTCGCGAGGCCGACCGTGTCCGCGTAATGCATCGGGCCGCCGCGATAACGCGGGAAGCCGTAGCCGTACAGGAACACCGCATCGACATCGAGCGGGCGCAGCGCGATCTTCTCGTGCACGACGTTCGCGCCTTCGTTGATCATCGCGGCGAGGTAGCGGCGCAGGATCTCGTCGTCGGTGAACGTGTGCGGCGTGACGCCCTTCTTCGCGCGCTCCTCCGCGACGATCGTCTCGACTTCCGGGTCCGGCGTGCCGACCCGCGCGCCGTCCGGATACAGGTAATAGCCGCGCGCCGTCTTCTGGCCGAACCAGCCGCGCTCGCACAGCCGGTCGGAAATCTCCACGTACCGCGCACGCGGGTCGCGCGTCGCCGCGCGGCGCTTGCGGGTCGCCCAGCCGATGTCGCCGCCCGCAAGGTCGACGACCTGGAACGGCCCCATCGGGAAGCCGAACTCGCGCACCGCACGATCGATCTGGTACGGCGACGCGCCGTCCTCCATCAGGTAGTCGGCCGCCGTGCGATAGACGGCGAGGATCCGGTTGCCGATGAAGCCGTCGCACACGCCCGCGCGCACCGGCGTCTTCTTCAGCTGCTTCGCGAGCGCGAACGCGGTCGCGACGACGTCCGCGCTCACGCGCGCCGGCACGACGATCTCGAGCAGCTTCATCACGTTGGCCGGCGAGAAGAAATGCAGGCCGATCACGTCGGCCGGCCGGTCGATGCTCGCGGCCAGTTCGTCGATGTCGAGATACGACGTGTTGGTCGCAAGCACCGCGCCCGGCTTGCACACGCGCGCGAGTTCGGCGAACACGGCCTTCTTCACGGCCATGTCCTCGAACACGGCCTCGATCACGACGTCGGCCTGCGCGAGCGCGTCGTACGACGTGCTGCCCTTGAAGCGCGCGAGCCGCGCGGCGTGCGCGGCCGGTGTCATCCGCCCTTTCGCGACGAGGCCGTCGTACACCTTCTCGACGTGCGCACGGCCGCGCGCGAGCGACGCTTCGTCGCGTTCGATCATCGTCACCGGCAGCCCCGCATCGAGCGCCGCGACCGCGATACCCGCGCCCATCGTGCCGCCGCCGACCACGCCGATCCGCTCGACCGGCCGCGCGCTCGCGCGCCGCGATTCGGGCGCCTTGGCCGCTTCGCGCTCCGCGAAGAACGCGTGCACGAGGCCCGCGCGCTGCGGGCTGTCGATGCACTGCAGGAACAGGGTGCGCTCGAGCTTCATCCCCGCGTCGAACGACTGCGTGAGCGCGGCCTCGACCGCGTCGACGATCTTCGCGGGCGAGAACAGGCCGCGCGATTTCTTCGGCAGCTCCGCGCGCGCCGCATCGATCGCGGCCTGTGCGGCCGCGCGGTCGACGAGCCCCTGCGCATCGCGCGTGCGGCGCACCGGTGCGCCGAGCGACACGAGCTCCTGCGCATAGGCGAGGCCCTCGGCGAGCGTGTCGTCGCTGTGCGCGACGCGGTCGACGAGGCCGAGCGCGAGCGCTTCGTCCGCGCTCACATGACGGCCCGTCAGCATCAGGTCGAGTGCGGCCTTCGCACCGATCAGGCGCGGCGCGCGCTGCGTGCCGCCCGCGCCGGGCAGCAGGCCGAGCGTGACTTCGGGCAGCCCGAGCTTCGCGCCGGGCACCGCGAGCCGGTAATGCGCGGCGAGCGCGACCTCGAGGCCGCCGCCGAGCGTCGCGCCGTGCAGCGCGACCACGACCGGCTTCGTGCCCGATTCGATCCGCTCGCACACGTCGGGCAGCGACGGCGGCACGATCGGCTTGCCGAATTCGCGGATGTCGGCACCCGCGATGAAGTTGCGGCCGGCGCCGACGATCAGCACCGCGCGGATCGCGTCGTCGGCCTGCGCGGCGTCGAGCGCGTCGGCGAGGCCGCGCCGCACATCGGCGGACAGCGCGTTGACGGGCGGGTGGTCGATCGTGACGACGAGCACCTTGTCGCGCCGTTCGCGCGTGACGGTGCTGGCCGGGCTGGTGGGGGAAGCGGGTGAGTTCATCGTGTCTCCTTGACGCGGCAGCCGATGCGTCGACGCCGGTTCGTGGCTCGCGGCCACGCAAGCGGCGCCGGGGCACCGGCCCCGGTCCCGCACGAAGCGGGACAAGATCCGGCCGTACGCCGGGCATGACCCGATTCTCGATTGATCGAGATTCATTGACAATTCCCTCCTGCTTTTACAAGCTGTCAAGTCTGACTTGACACTGAATGCTTCCGCCTCCTTAAACGGGACGGATCAGGAGACGCGACGCATGGACCTGAACGCGCTGACGCTGCTCGTCGAGATCCTCGACGCCGGCAATCTCAGCAAGGCCGCGCAGCGGCTCAAGATGAGCCGCGCGAACGTCAGCTACCGGCTGAACCAGCTCGAGCGCTCGATCGGCCAGCAACTCGTGCGGCGCACGACGCGGCGCATCGAGCCGACCGAGATCGGGCTGAAGCTGTACGAGCACGGCCGGCGCATCCGCAACGAATTGCTGGCCGCGCAGGAATCGGTGACGACGCTCGGCCAGGACCTGCAGGGCCGCGTGCGGCTGTCGGTGCCGAGCGGCTACGGGCAGATGGTGATGTCCGACTGGCTGCTCGCGTTCAAGCGGCTGCATCCGGGCATCGTGCTCGACGTCGTGTTCGAGAACCGCGTGGAAGACCTGATGCGCGACGAGATCGACATCGCGGTGCGCGTGATGCCGGAGCCGCCGCAGAACCTCGTCGCGCGCGACATGGGCGCGGTGCGCTACGTCGCGTGCGCGTCGGCCGAATTCGCGGCCGAGCACGGGATGCCGGCGAGCCTCGGCGCGTTGTCGGCCTCCCCCGTCGTGACCGCGACGGTGATGGGCCGGCAGCTCAGGATTGCCGCGTATCTCGGCGACGAGCGCCACGAGGTGCTGCTCGAGCCCACGCTGATTTCGGAGAACTTCCTGTTCCTGCGGCAGGCGATCCTCGGCGGGATCGGCGTCGGCATCGTGCCCGACTACGTGATGCAGGACGACATCCGGCGCGGCACGGTCGTCACGTCGCTCGACGCGTACCGGCTCAGCATCTTCGGCACGCACATGTACATGCTCTACATGCCGAACCGGCACCACACGCGTGCGACCTCGACGTTCATAGAGTTCATCCTCGAACAGGCCGGAAAGACCGGCCGGGGCGGGCCCGGCGCGATGCGTCAGGGTTTCCTGTCGGGTGACAAGCCGCCGGCCGCGCGGCGACAATAGCGCGCCCGGGGCGGGCAGCCGCGTTGCGCCGGCACCGTCGCCTCCTTCGAATTCACTGCTGCCGAGGGTTCAATGTTCGACCGGATTCGTCCGCATTCGCGCTCCTGGACGCTGCTCGCCGCCGTCGCGCTCGTCGCGTTCAACGCCGGCTGCACGTCCCCGTCCACGCCGCCGTCGGGTGCCGTGGTGCCCGTCGCCGCCGCATCGGGCGCCGCCGTGCCGCTGCCCGGCTTCCACGCGCCCGAGCTGTCGTCCGGCTGGACCGACAAGCCGGGCTGGACCTCGCAGCACTTCATGATCGCCGCCGCGAATCCGCTCGCGACGCAGGCCGGCTACGACATGCTGAAGGCGGGCGGCACCGCGATCGACGCGGCGATCGCGACGCAGATGGTGCTCGCGCTCGTCGAGCCGCAATCGTCGGGGATCGGCGGTGGCGCGTTCATGCTGTACTTCGACGGCAAGGCAACGCAGGCCTACGACGGCCGCGAAACCGCGCCGGCCGCCGCGACCGACCGCCTGTTCTACGGGCCGACCGGCCAGCCGATGAGCTTCTACGAAGGTGTCGTCGGCGGGCGCTCGGTCGGCACGCCCGGCGTGCTGCGCATGCTCGACGCCGCGCACCGCGCGCACGGCAAGCTGCCGTGGCGCCGGCTGTTCCAGCCGGCGATCCGGCTCGCCGAGCACGGCTTCACGATCAGCCCGCGGCTCGCGACGCTGATCGCCAACGACAAGTACCTGAAGAACGACCCGGCCGCGCGTGCGTACTTCTACAACAAGGACGGCACGCCGAAGGCGGCCGGCACCGTGCTGAAGAACCCCGCGCTCGCGACCGTGCTGCGCCAGGTCGCCGACCGCGGCGCGAACGCGTTCTACAGCGGCGCGATCGCGCGCGACATCGTCACGAAGGTGCGCAAGCACCCGTCCAACCCGGGCCTGCTGTCGCTGCAGGATCTCGCACGCTACAAGGCGAAGGTGCGCACGCCGCTGTGCGCCGACTACCGGCGCTCGGTCGTATGCGGGATGCCGCCGCCGTCGTCGGGCGGCCTCGCGATCGCGCAGATGCTCGGCATCCTCGAAGCGATGCCCGACTGGCAACAGATCGGGGCGCAGAAGCCGGTGCGCAACGACGTCGGCTACGAGCCGACACCGTTCGCCGCGCACCTGTTCAGCGAAGCCGGGCGCCTCGCGTATGCGGATCGGGCGCGCTATGTGGCCGATCCCGATTTCGTGCCGCTGCCGGGCGGCAGCTGGGCGAGCCTCACCGACAAGACCTATCTCGCGCAGCGCGCGCACCTGATCGGCGACAGCAGCATGGGCGTCGCTCAGGCCGGCACGCCGCAGGGCGCGACGCTCGCGATGGCCGACGACCGCAGCCCCGAGCTGCCGTCGACGTCCGACATTGCGATCGTCGACCGCTACGGCCAGGCGCTGTCGATGACGACGAGCATCGAGGACGCATTCGGTTCGCGGCTGATGGTGCGCGGCTTCATGCTGAACAACCAGCTCACCGATTTCTCGTTCGTGTCGAACGACAACGGCCGGCCGGTCGCGAACCGCGTGCAGGCCGGCAAGCGGCCGCGCTCGGCGATGTCGCCGGAGCTCGTGTTCGACAAGAAGACGAAGCAGGTGACGATGGTCGTCGGCTCGGCCGGCGGCCCCGCGATCATCAATCACGTCGCGAAGACGCTGGTGGGCGTGCTCGACTGGGGGATGACGATGCAGCAGGCGATCGCGCTGCCGAACTTCGGGTCGATGAACGGGCCGACGCAACTCGAACGCGGCCGCGTGTCGGACGCACTCGCCGACGGGCTGAAGGGCCGCGGGCACGACGTGCAGGTCGTCGAGATGAACTCGGGGCTGCAGGGGATCCAGCGGCTGAACGTGCAGGGGCAGACGGTGTGGTTCGGCGGGGCGGATCCGCGGCGGGAAGGGATGGCGATGGGGGATTGAGGGCGATGAGCGACAACTTTACCTATCTGGTCGATCCGGTGGTTTCGCTCGCGGAAGCACCTGCCGCGGCGCAACGCATGATCGCGTGGCTGCAGGCGCATGAAATCGTCGGTGCGGCGACGCGGGTCGGCGAACTCAACCGCGCGGATGGCTTCACCGACCCGCGACTGACCGAGCGTGACGAAACCGGGTATCCGCGCGGGGCGTGCTACGCGCATGCGTGCCGCCCCGGCGCACATCTGCCGCCGGCGGTGCCGAACTGGGTGGAAGTCGACGTGCAACGACAGATCTTTCACACCGGCGAGAACGGGCTCGAAATCTTTTGCTCCGTCTGTGAGGCCGAGCAGACGAGCCTCGGCGACGCGTGGAGTGACGCGTTTTCAGCATGGTTCGACGGAGACGACGACGCACTGCTCGTCTGCGGCGCCTGCGGCCACCGGCAGCGCGTCACGCAATGGCGTTACACGCCGCAATGGGGCTTCGGAAATCTCGGCTTCAACTTCCAGAACTGGGAATTGAGCGACGCATTCGTCGACGAGTTCATCGCGGCCTACGGTCGCCCACTGACCATCGTACACACGCGCATCTGAACGGCGGCCTGCCTAGTCGCAGGTCACGCGCTGTCGATCCCGCGTCGCGTCAGCCCCGCCCCTTCCACGGCACGATCCGCCGCTCGACCCATCGCATCGCGAGATCGAACAGCCACGCGATCGCGCCGATGATCAGTATCCCCATCACGACGATGTCCGTGCGCAGGAAGCTCGACGCGTTGAGCACCATCTGCCCGAGCCCGGCCGTCGCGGCAACCATCTCGGCCGCGACGAGCGTCGTCCAGCCGAAGCCGATCGCGATCCGCAGCCCGGTGAGGATCTCCGGCAGCGCGGCCGGCAGCACCACGTGTCGCACGATCTGCGCGAAGCTGCCGCCGAGCGAATACGCGGCGTTGATCTGCTCGACCGTCGCCGCGCGTACGCCGGCGCGCGCGGCCATCGCGATCGGCGCGAAGCACGCGAGGAAGATCACGACGAGCTTCGCCGTTTCATCGATACCGAACCAGATCACGACGAGCGGCAGGTACGCGAGCGGCGGCAGCGGCCGGTAGAACTCCAGCAGCGGATCGAGCACGCCGCGTGCAATGCGGCTCACCCCCATCAGGATGCCGGCCGGCACGCCGATCGCGGTCGCGAGCAGGAACGCGCCGAACACGCGCGCGGCGCTCCACAGCAGATGCTCGGACAGCGGCAGGCCGCCCTGGATGCGACCATGCCAAGCGTCGACGAATGCCGCCCACACGGCTTCCGGCGAGGGCAAGAACAGCGGCGGCAGCCACTGGCGATGCGTGGCGACCCACCACAGCACGGCCAGCACCGCGACCGTCGCCGTGCTCAAGGCCGCCGTCTTCCCCTCCCCCGGCAACCGGTAGCGGCGCGACGACGGTGCACGACGTTCCGTCGCCCGAGTCCCCGTGCGATCGCCCTGCCCGAAACCTGCGGCCGTCCCGTCGGCCGCCCACGAATCCTGCGTGCTCATGCTGTCCTGCCTCTGCAAAGTGCTGATCCGACCGCGTCCGACCGACGCGCCCTGTCGCACGAGTTCGTGCATCACGCGGCCACCTCGGCCGCCTCGGCCGCCTCGTCGCGATGCAGGTATGCGATCAGCCGCTCACGCCACGCGATGAAATCCGGTGAAGACTTCACCGCACGCGCATCGCGCGATTCGACGTAGCGGCGCGCGAACGGCAACTCGAAGGTTTCCGCGATCCGTCCGGGGCCGGGCGTCATCACGACGAGACGCGTCGCAAGGAACAGCGCCTCTTCGACATCGTGCGTAATGAAGAACACCGTCTTGCCGGTGCGCGCCCACACGTCGAGCACGAGCGCCTGCATCGTGCCGCGCGTCATCGCATCAAGCGCGCCCATCGGCTCGTCCATCAGCAGCACGCGCGGGTCGCTTGCGAGCGCGCGCGCGATGCCGACACGCTGCTGCATCCCGCCCGACAGCTCGTACACGCGCGCATGCGCATGACCGTCGAGCCCGACGAGTGCGAGCATCTCCCGCGCCCGTGCTTCGCGCTCGGCCTTCGACACGCGTGCGAAGCGCAGCCCGAGCGCGACGTTGTCGAGCACGTCGAGCCACGGCAGCAGCGCGTACTTCTGGAACACGACGCCGCGATCGGCGCCGGGGCCCGTGACCGGCACGCCGTCGACGCACACCTCACCGGTCGTCGGCGCGACAAAGCCGGCCATGCAGTTCAGCAGCGTCGTCTTTCCGCAGCCTGACGCGCCGAGCGCGACGACGAATTCACCGGCATCGATGCGCAGGTCGACGCGCGCGAGCGCCTGCGTCGTCGGCCTGCCGCGCTCGCCCGGATAGGCAACCGATACCTGACGGACTTCCAGCGTGCTCATGCTCGGGACTCCGCGATGATCGCCGCGCTCAGCGCGCGGCCTTCTGCACGAACTGCGGATCGACGCCGGCCGAATAGTCGGCGAGCACCGTCTGGATCGTGCCTTGCGATTTGAGGAAGGTGGCAGTCGCCGCGAGCGACTTCGCAGCACCCGACTGCGCGCCGCCACCGAGCCACGTCGGCGATGCCTGCTCGGCCGCCGTCGGGAATGCATAGAGCGCGAGGCTCGCCGGCACGTCCTGCGCGTTCGCGCCCGATACCTTCGCGACCGCCGCGACCTGCGGCGAGCCGACCTTCCACGCCGCCGCATGCGCGCGGTAGTCGGCATCGGCGGCGGCGAGTACCTTCACGAAGCGCGTGACGAACTCGGGGTTCTCGCGCGCGAACTTGCGGCTCACGACGAAGCCGTCGAAGGTCGCCTTGCCACTTTCTTTCGCAACCTGGCCGGACGTCGTCAGCACGGTGCCCGACTGCTTGACCTTCGCGAGCACCGGATCCCAGATGTAGGTCGCGTCGATGTCGCCGCGCGCCCACGCCGCCGCGACTTCGGGCGGACGCAGGTTGACGATCTTCACGTCGTTCGGATTGACGCCCGCGGCCTGCAGCGCGACGAGCGTGTGGAAATGCGACGTCGACACGAACGGCACGCCGATCTTCCTGCCCTTCAGCGAGGCGACGTTCGTCACGCCCGAGCCGTTGCGCGCGACGAGCGCCTCGGCGTCGTTGATGTTGTCGAGCACCCAGAACAGCGAGATGTCGAGCCCCTGCGACAGCCCGGCCGCGATCGGGCTCGAGCCGGCTTCGCCGAGCTGCACGGAGCCCGATGCGAGCGCGCGGATCACGTCGGCGCCGCTGTCGAGCTTGCGGAACGTGACCTTGTAACCGGTCGCCTTTTCGACTTCACCGCTCGCCTGCGCGTAGCGCCACGGCACCACCATGTCCTGGTACGCGATCACGACTTCGCGCGTTTCGGCGTGCGCCGCGCCGAGCGCGGCAAAGGCGGTCAGCGCGACGACGGCGCGGCGGATGAAGCTGAAACGGGACATGCGGCTCTCCTTCGGAATGCGGGCATTGCTGCGGGAGAGCCGACTATAGGAGCTTTGCGCGCGGCGGGAGCGAACTTATCCTGCGAAGCTATCGACGCCGTTTCAGCTTTGCTTTCCACGCTCGACCGGATTGCGCGTCCGGTGGGATGGCGATTGCCGTGCGAACGCACGAATGGCGTCCGCGCCAACAAAAAAGCCCGCATCGCTGCGGGCCTTTTTCGTGATCGCCGGAAGACGGCGAAGCAACGGCGCTCAGACCACCCCGGCCCCGTGCGCCTGCAGATCGGCGTGATAGCTCGACCGCACCATCGCGCCGACGGCCGCGTGCGTGAAGCCCATCTTGTACGCCTCTTCCTCGTACATCTTGAAGGTATCGGGATGCACGTACGCACGCACCGGCAGGTGGTGCTCGGACGGCTGCAGGTACTGGCCGATCGTCAGCATGTCGACGTCGTGCGCGCGCAGGTCGCGCATCACCTGCAGGATTTCCTCTTCGGTTTCGCCGAGGCCGACCATCAGGCCCGACTTCGTCGCGACGTCCGGATGCAGCGCCTTGAAGTCCTTCAGCAGCTTCAGCGAGTGCGCGTAGTCCGAACCCGGGCGCGCTTCCTTGTACAGGCGCGGCACCGTTTCGAGGTTGTGGTTCATCACGTCCGGCGGGGCGGCGTTCAGGATCGAGATCGCGCGGTCGAGACGGCCGCGGAAATCCGGCGTCAGGATCTCGATGCGCGTTTCCGGCGACTGCTCGCGCACTTCGCGGATGCACTCGACGAAGTGGCCGGCGCCGCCATCGCGCAGGTCGTCACGGTCGACGCTCGTGATCACCACGTACTTGAGCTTCAGCGCGCCGATCGTGCGCGCGAGGTTCTTCGGCTCGTCCGGATCCAGCGGATCGGGGCGGCCATGGCCGACGTCGCAGAACGGGCAGCGGCGCGTGCACTTGTCGCCCATGATCATGAACGTCGCGGTGCCCTTGCCGAAGCATTCGCCGATGTTCGGGCAGCTCGCTTCCTCGCACACCGTATGCAGGTTGTGCTCGCGCAGGATCGTCTTGATCTCGTTGAAGCGCGAGCTGCCGGTGGCCGCCTTCACGCGGATCCACTCGGGCTTCTTCAGCTTCTCGATCGGAATGACCTTGATCGGGATGCGCGCCGTCTTCGCCTGCGCCTTCTGCTTGGCGGTCGGATCGTAGGCAGGGGTCGCGGCCGAATCGGCCGGTGCGGGGGAAGCGGTAACGTCAGTCATTCGAATGTTGTTCCAGTGCCTGCGGCTTGTCGGCGGCCGCGGATGCGCCGTCGAGGTTGGCGATCAGACGGCGCACCAGCGTGTGGGCGACGTCGTTCCAGTCGGCGGCAACCTCGAGGCTCGCCATGTCGACAGTTTCCAGTCCGGCATAGCCGCACGGGTTGATCGCAAGAAACGGGCGCAGATCCATCTTCACGTTCAGGCTCAGCCCGTGATAGCTGCAGCCGTTGCGGATCTTCAGGCCGAGGGCCGCGATTTTCGCGCCCTCGTGCACGCCGGATGCCACGTAGATCCCGGGCGCACCCGCCTTGCGGACCGAAGCGAGATTATACGCCGCGAGGGTTTCGATCACGGCCTCCTCGATCTTCGTCACCAGCGTGCGCACCATCAGCTTGCGCCGGCGCAGGTCCAGCAGCAGGTACGCGACGATCTGGCCGGGGCCGTGATAAGTGATTTGCCCGCCGCGGTCGACCTTCACGAGCGGCACGCCGCTGTCGGCCACCAGCAGGTGGGACGGGTCGCCGGCCTGGCCGAGCGTGTAGACGGGCGGGTGCTCGACCAGCCAGATCTCGTCGCCAGTGTCGGCCGTGCGCGTGTCGGTGAACGCGCGCATCGCGTCGAAGCTCGCCTCGTAGGTCTCGACACCCCGCCAGCGCACGGTGACCGGCGGGGCCGGCTGATCCGGGGACCCGGCGGGCGATGCGGAAACGGCAACAGGCGTGGACACGATGGAAACCGGCGAAACGGACATGGGCGGTAGTTTACCGAAAACCCGTGGGTCTCGCCGGCCTTGGAGAGGGGACGGATCGCCGGTATCCGTCGGAGGAAATAATGGTCAGACGGTGCGCCATCCGTCATGGAGCAGCGCGGTCACGCGTTCGCGCAACCGTGCCAGCCCGCCGAGCGCGACTTCCCGGGGCGGCCGCGATACCGAGAACGCCACGCACGCGCCCTCGCGGCCTTCCGCGCTGAGCCACAGCCGCTCGCCGCGGCGCAGCTTCAGCGTCTCGCCGTCGACCAGGAAGTAGTCGTCGACGTCGTTGCTGCGCGTCGCCCACACCGGCCCGCACTGCACCACCAGCCGCGTGCTGCGTTGTACCTTCATCGGCACGGTTTCGCCCGCGGGGATTTCGAACGTGATGCTTGAAGAAATTTCTTGCATGATCGACTCCGCCAATAAGTGCTTCGATGGCTACAATCGTAGTCACTTCAAGGCGTCTGACAAAACGACCAATTTTCACGTCGATGTGAGGAAAATTAGCAAATGGACCTCCGCCAGCTACCTGCGCTGAACGCGATTCGCGCGTTCGAAGCCGCCGCCCGTCACGAGAATTTCTCGCGCGCCGCCGACGAGCTGTACGTCACGCACGGCGCGGTCAGCCACCAGGTACGCGCGCTCGAGGAGGAGCTCGGCGTGCAGCTGTTCACGCGCAACGGCAAGCGGCTGTGCCTGACCGACGCCGGCATGCGCTATGCGCAGCAGATCCGCACCGCGCTGATGGTGATCGCTGATGCGACCCGCGACGTGCGCGCGAGCGACCGCGACCGGCGGCTCGTGGTGTCGATGCTGTCGTCGTTCGCCGCGCGCTTCATCACGCCGCGCATCGGCACGTTCATCGAGCGGCATCCGGAAATCGACGTCGAGCTGCAGTCGACCAACTCGCTCACCGATTTCGCACGCGACGACGTCGACATCGCGATCCGCTTCGGTCAGGGCAACTATCCGGGGCTGCATGTCGAGCCACTGTTCGACGAGGTGTTCTTTCCGGCGTGCGCGCCGACGCTAAACGGCGGCAAGCTGCCGCAAACGCCCGCCGATCTCGCGCACTACAACCTGCTGCGCTCGGACGACGAGCTGTGGCGGCCGTGGTTCGACGCGGCCGGGCTCAAGACGCTGACCGAGCCGAAACGGGGGATTCTGTACCAGGATTCGTCGAACCTGCTGCTGGCCGCGATCGACGGCCAGGGCATCGCGCTGGTGCGCCGCTCGCTCGCGGTGCACGACCTGCTCGACGGGCGCATCGTGCGCCTGTTCGACATCGACGGGCCGAGCCCGTGGCACTATTTTTTCGTGTGTCCGCCGCCGCTCCTGAACACGCCGCGCGTGCAGGCGTTCAGAACCTGGCTGCTTCAGGAAGTCGCCGAATACAAACGGCTGTGCGACGAGCTGGACGCGCGGCGCGCGGCGGGGAAGACCCCCGCCGAGTGCGCGCAAGAAGGAGGCTGGAAAGCGCTTAGAGTACGACCTTGACCATCGGATGGCCGGTCAGTGCGCGGTAGATGTTGTCGAGCTGTTCCTGGCTCGTCGCCCGCACGGTGATCGTGAGGCCCGTGTAATTACCGCCGCTCGACGCGCGCTCCTCGATCTTCTCGACATCGATCTCGTTGTCGTGAACCGCGACGACCTTGAAGATCGTGTCCTTGAACTCGGGGTGCGCCTTGCCCATGATCTTGATCGGGAAATCGCACGGGAACTCCAGCAGCGACTCCTTCCGGGTATCGATCGCGCCGGTCACCTCGATGGTTTTGGTCGGTTCGCTCATCATTTGCTCCGGGTTAGGTCAAACTGTTCAAACTCACGCGCCTTCGCGCGCTGGTACGCGTCATACAACGCCGCGAACACGGGGCCCGGCTTGCCGCCCTGCACAGGCAGATCGTCGAGCGACGTGACGGGCAGCACTTCCTTCGTGGCAGACGTGATCATGATTTCGTCGGCCGCGCGCAATTCCACTTCGCTGATCTCGCGTGCGACGAACGGGATCTTGCATTCGTCGGCCAGCTCCTCGATCAGCGCGTAGCGGATCCCCTCGAGGATCTTGTTGCTGCGCGGCGGCGCGAGCAGCTCGCCGTTCTTCACGATCCACACGTTCGACGACGAGCCTTCCGTCAGGTTGCCGTCGCGCAACTGCAGCGTCTCGAACGCATCGCGTTCCGCAGCATGCTGCGCCATCAGCACGTTGCCGAGCAGCGAGATCGACTTGATGTCGCAATGCAGCCAGCGACGATCCTCGGCCGTCACGCAACGCACGCCCTGCGCGCGTTCTTCCGCGGACGGCAGGCGCAGCGGGCTCGTCATCACGAACACCGTCGGCACCGCGTTCGCCGGGAACGCGTGGCCGCGCTTCGCGACACCGCGCGACACCTGCAGGTAGACGAGCGCGTTGCCGTCGCCGAGCCCTTCGGCATTCGCCGCGACGACGCGCTCGATCAGCGCACGCCAGCCCGCGTCGTCGTGCGGGCTCGCGATGCCGATCTTCTTCAGGCTGCGCTCGAGCCGGGCCAGATGCTGCTCGATCCGGAACGGCACGTGCGCGCCGTCGTGCGCATAAACGGGGACGACTTCATACACGCCGTCGCCGAAGATGAACCCGCGGTCGAGCACCGGTACACGGGCTTCCGACAGCGGCACCATTTCCTCCTGCGACGACACGCTGAGGTAGACGATCGGTTCAAATTCGGCTTGGCTCATAGCTATGACAGATGGGGATGAAGTCGTGAAAACAAAGGCCCGTCGTGCTTACTTCTTCTTGCTGAACATCAGCAGGATCGAGTCCCAGATACGCCCGAAGATACCTGCTTCCGGCACGGCCTGCAGCGCGACGACCGGGAATTCCGACAGCGTCTTGCCGTCGGCGACGATCTTCACGGTGCCGACCTGCTGGCCTTCCGCGAGCGGCGCGATCAGCGGCGCATTGACGTCGACTTCCGTCTTGATCTTGTCGCCGAGGCCACGCGGCACGGTCGCCCACTGGTCGCCCTTCACGCCGACCTGCACGGTGTTTTCCTTGCCCTTGTAGATGCGCGGCGTCGACATCGCCTGGCCGCCCTTGAACAGGCGCACCGAATCGAACGCGCTGTAGCCGTAGTTCAGCATCTTCATGCTGTCCTGCGTGCGCTCGCCTTCCTTCTGCTCGCCCATCATCACCGACACCAGGCGGCGCTGGCCGTCCACACCCGGGATCGCGCGCTTCGCCGACGCGATCAGGCAGTAGCCGGCCGCTTGCGTATGGCCCGTCTTCAGGCCGTCGACCGTCGGGTCGAGCCACAGCAGGCGGTTGCGGTTGCCCTGGCGGATGTTGTTGTACTTGAATTCCTTCTCCGAGAAGATGCTGTAGTACTGCGGAAAATCGCGGATCAGGTGCGCGGACAGCTTCGCGAGGTCGCCGGCCGTCGTGTAGTGGTTCGGGTCGGGCATGCCGTTCACGTCGGCAAAGTGCGTGCCCTTCATGCCGAGGCGCGCGGCCTCGTCGTTCATCAGCGTGACGAACTGCCCTTCGCTGCCGCCCACGAGTTCGGCCAGCGCAATCGCGGCGTCGTTGCCCGACTGGATGATCATCCCGTACACGAGGTCGTGCACGGACACCGGCTTGTTCGCCTCGATGAACATGCGCGACTCGTCGCGGCCGACGCGGCGCACGGCTTCGCTCGGCGTGACGATCTGCTCCATCGAGATCTTCTTCTTGTCGAGCGCCTCGAACACGAGGTACGCGGTCATCAGCTTCGTCAGCGACGCGGGCTCGACGCGTTCATCGGCATTGCCCGACGCGAGCACCGTGTTGCTGGTCGCATCGACGAGCACCCACGAGCGCGCATTCACGCCCGGCGGCGGCACGGCGCCCGGCATGTAGGTCGCGGGCGCGCCGGTGAACTGCTCGGTGGCGGCCGGCGCCGCATGCGCGGCCTTGGCCTTGGCGGCCGGCTTCGCCTCGGCGACGACGATCGTCGACGCGAGCGCGACGGGCAGCATCACGCCGAGCGCGACGTTGCGCGCGGCGGTGCCGAAGGCGATGGAGGAAGCGAGGGACTTGAGGCCTTGGGGAGACAGACGCATGATCGATTCAGGCTGATGGCAGAAAGTGCGGTGCGAAACGCGCAGGGTTGAACGGCAAGGCGGCGGGCGTTTCGGGCACTCGCCCGAAATCGTCGGGCGACGCGAAACGCGCCGGTTGGACTCATGCGGACGCGTTCGGTTCGCGGCCGTCGCGAGCGGGCGGACAGGCGGCGAAACGAGCGCCGCAATGGGCCCAGCCGGGCCGCGGGCGACGCGGAATCCGGCCATTATACGTGGCCGCGCAGGGCGTTTTCGCGAACCTGACGCCGGACAGTTGCACATCCGCATCGGGCGCAGGGTGACGGCAAGCTGCACGTCATCGCACGCGAAGGTGTGCGAAAGGCATGCGCAGGCGAGGTGGAAGTCGGGTGGCGCCGCACGCTGCGGCGCGATGTCGCGCGGGGAGAACGCGCGTCCGGCGCGGGCCGGCGCTCCTGAGTGAGAGGCGACGCGGGCTGCCGGCGTTACGCCGGCACCCGCGCACTGGCTAGCGCCATGCGTCGACGATGATGCGCTTCAGCACATGCAGCTTGCGATGCAGGAAATGCTCGGCGCCGGGGATCACGACGACCGGCAGCTCCTGCGGCCGCGCCCAGTCGTACACGGAAGCGATCGGCACCGTGTCGTCGGTTTCGCCGTGGATCACGAGCGTGTTCTCCGGCACGTCGGCCACCTGCCAGCGGCTCGCGGCCGTGCCGACGAACACCATCCGCTCGATCGTCTCGCCCGCGTCGCGCAGCCGCTTCGCGACGTGCGACAGCACGAAGGTGCCGAACGAGAAGCCCGCGAGCACGAGCGGCAGGTCCGCATACGCGGGCTGCGCGCGCATGTGCGCGAGCACCGCGAGCAGGTCGTCGGCCTCGCCGGTGCCGTTGTCGTGCACGCCTTCGGTCGCGCCGACGCCGCGGAAGTTCGACCGGAACACGACGTAATTCAGCTGCACGAGCGTGCGCGCGAGGGTTTGCGCGACCTTGTTGTCCATCGTGCCGCCGAACAGCGGATGCGGATGCGCGACCAGCGCGATGCCGCGCGGCGCGGCGCCGCTTTCACGTACTGCGTCGGGAAGGTCGACCGCGATTTCGATCTGCCCGACCGGGCCCGCGATCAGCGACTTCTGCGTATGAACGTTCATTCGGCCGGCCCGCTCAGATCTTCAGGCGGTCGACGACCTTGCCGTCGCGCAGGTGCGATTCGACGATCTCGTCGATGTCGGCCTGGTCGACGTACGTGTACCACGTGCCTTCCGGATACACGACCATCACGGGCCCTTCCTCGCAGCGGTCGAGGCAGCCGGCCTTGTTGATGCGAACCTTGCCGGGCCCCGCGAGGCCGAGTTCCTTCACGCGCTTTTTCGCGTATTCCTGCATGCTCTGCGCGTCGCATTGCGCGCAGCTCGGGCGCTCGGCGCCCGGTTCACGCTGGTTCAGGCAGAAGAAGACGTGGTGCTGGTAGTAGGAATCCATGATGGTGACGAGCGGCCCGGCGCGAGGCCGTGCGGAAAGAGGGGCGGTTGCCGCTGCGCGGGGCAGCAGAGGATGCGGACGATTATAGCGAGCGGCACGCACCGCTGCCTGCGATACCACCACCACACCGCCAGAGCCACCACGTCAGCGGCGCAACACGGCCGGCAGCCACGCATGCTCGACGCGCTGGCCGAGCCAGATCAGCGCCGCGTAGGGCCAGATCCACGCGAGCCAGCGCGCGAGGCTGTTGAAGTGCACGTAGCGGCCCTGCCGCCAGCCCGACAGCGTGAAGTCGAAGAACGGATTGACCGGCAGCAGGTTCACGAGCGCCACGCCGGCCAGCAGCGCGAGCGCCGCAAGCGTCGCGCGCCACGTCGCCGGCACGTGCAGCGCGACGAGCGCGGCCGCGAAACCGAGCTCGATCCCGAGCCGCGCGCCGGGG
>NZ_JAAGPE010000103.1:0-28774 GCF_017104605.1 Burkholderia sp. Ac-20384
TCCAGCGCGACCGTCGCGCCGGAATTCGCGGTCGCGCTCGGCGCGCGCATCGAGGCCGCCGGCCTGCAGATGCTCGATGCGCCCGTGTCGGGCGGCGCCGCGCGCGCGGCCTCCGGCGAGATGACGATGATGACGTCGGGCCCGGCCGCCGCGTACGCGGGCTGCGAGGACGTGCTCGCCGCGATCGCCGGCAAGGTCTATCGCCTCGGCGATGCGCACGGCATCGGCTCGAAAGTGAAGATCATCAACCAGTTGCTGGCCGGCGTGCACATCGCGGCAGCGGCCGAGGCGATGGCGCTCGGCCTGCGCGAAGGCGTCGATGCCGATGCGCTGTACGACGTGATCACGCACAGCGCCGGCAACTCGTGGATGTTCGAGAACCGCGTGCCGCACATCCTGAACGGCGACTACACGCCGCTGTCGGCCGTCGACATCTTCGTGAAGGATCTCGGCCTCGTGCTCGATACCGCGCGCCGCAGCAAGTTCCCGCTGCCGCTGTCGGCCACCGCGCACCAGATGTTCATGAGCGCATCGAGTGCCGGCCACGGCGGCGAGGACGATTCCGCCGTGATCAAGACATTCCCCGGCATCACGCTGCCGCCCGCCCGCTGATTCGAACGACGCTTCCGCCATGACCGCTTCCGCTTCCCGTCCCCTGCTCGGCTGCATCGCCGACGATTTCACCGGCGCGACCGATCTCGCGAACATGCTCGTGAAGAGCGGCATGCGCACCGTGCAGACGATCGGCGTGCCCGCCGACGGCACTGCAGTTGATGCCACGCTCGACGCCGACGCGATCGTCGTCGCGCTGAAGTCGCGCACGATCCCTGCGGCCGACGCCGTCGCGCAATCGCTCGCCGCCTACGAATGGCTGCGCGCGCAAGGCTGCCGGCAGTTCTTCTTCAAGTACTGCTCGACATTCGATTCGACCGATGCGGGCAACATCGGGCCCGTCGCCGATGCGCTGCTCGATGCAGCCGGCGGCGGCTTCACGATCGCATGCCCGGCGTTCCCCGAGAACGGCCGCACGATCTATCGCGGCCACCTGTTCGTCGGCGACGTGCTGCTGAACGAATCGGGGATGGAGAATCATCCGCTCACGCCGATGAAGGACGCGAACCTCGTGCGCGTGCTGCAGCGGCAAACGAAGTCGCCGGTCGGCCTGATCCGCTACGACACGATCGCGCTGGGCGCGGCCGCCGTGCGTGCGCGGATCGAACAATTGCGCGCGGAAGGCGCGCGCTTCGCGATCGCCGACGCACTGTCGGACCGCGACCTCTACGTACTCGGCGAAGCGTGCGCGGGCTTTCCGCTCGTCACCGGCGGCTCGGGCATCGCACTCGGCCTGCCCGCGAATTTCCGCCGCGCGGAGCAACTGCCCGAACGCGACAACGCGGCGTCGCTGCCGCGCATCGACGGCCTGTCGGTCGTGCTCGCCGGCAGCGCATCGAAGGCCACCAATGCCCAGGTCGCCGCATGGCGCGCCACGCGGCCAAGCTTCCGCATCGATCCGCTCGCGGCATCGCGCGGCGAACCCGTCGTCGACCAGGCACTCGCGTTCGCGCGCGCGCACCTGCCGCAGCCCGTGCTGATCTACGCGACCGCGACGCCCGACGAAGTGAAGGCCGTGCAGCAGGCACTCGGCGTCGACGCGGCCGGACATCTCGTCGAAGCCACGCTCGCGGCAATCGCGCGCGGCCTGCGTGATCTCGGCGTGCGCAAGTTCGTCGTCGCCGGCGGCGAAACGTCCGGCGCAGTCGTGCAGGCGCTCGACGTGAAGTCGCTGCAGATCGGCGCGCAGATCGATCCGGGCGTGCCGGCAACGGCCACCATCGACGCGCAGCCGCTCGGCCTCGCGCTGAAGTCCGGCAACTTCGGCACCACGGACTTTTTCGACAAGGCGCTGCGTGCGCTGGACGGAGCCGCACGATGAGCGACGAAGCGAAACTGCGGGAAGAGATCTGCGTGGTCGGCGCGAGCCTGTATGCGCGCGGCCATGCGGTCGGCAGCGCCGGCAACATCAGCGCACGCCTCGCCGACGGCTGGCTGATCACGCCGACCGACGCATGCCTCGGCCGGCTCGACCCGAACGACATCGCGAAGGTCGGCCTCGACGGCCAGCCCGTATCGGGTGGCAGGCCGTCGAAGACGCTCGCACTGCATCGCGGCATCTACGCACGCAACGCCGAAGCGAACGGCGTCGTCCACACGCATTCGACGCATCTCGTCGCACTGACGCTCGCGGGCGTGTGGCGCGACACGGACGTGCTGCCGCCGATCACGCCGTACTACGTGATGAAGGTCGGCCACATTCCGCTGATCCGTTACCGCCGCCCCGGCGACCCGGGTGTCGCGGCCGAAGTCGCGGCGCTCGCCGACCAGGTGCGCGGCGTGCTGCTCGACCGCCTCGGCCCGGTGATGTGGGGGCCGTCGGTGTCGCACGCGTCTTACGCACTCGAAGAGCTCGAGGAAACGGCGCGGCTGTGGCTGATGACGCACCCGAAACCCGAACCGCTCGACGACGCCGCGCTCGACGAATTGCGCACCAGCTTCGGCGCGCGCTGGTAACGACGCGCCCCACAACGATTCCCATGCCCGCCATGTGCGCGGGCCCTTCCGTCAGCACACACACGACCGGCGACGTACGCGCCGCCGGCACACTACATCATTGGAGACGACGATGACTGCTCTCGACGCGGCCGCTGGCCGCTCGCCCGCCGCGCCCGCTCATGCCGCGGAACTCGACCGCACCTACAAGAAAGTGTTCTGGCGCATCGTGCCGTTCCTGATGCTCTGCTACGTGGTCGCGTACCTCGACCGCGTGAACGTCGGCTTCGCGAAGCTGCAGATGTCGCAGGATCTCGCGTTCAGCGAAACCGTGTTCGGGCTCGGCGCCGGCATTTTCTTTCTTGGCTATTTTCTGTTCGAACTGCCAAGCAACCTGCTGATGCACCGGATCGGCGCGCGCATCTGGATCGCACGGATCATGATCACGTGGGGCCTGCTGTCCGCGCTGTTCGCATTCGTGCAGACGCCGACGCAGTTCTACGTGCTGCGCTTCCTGCTCGGCCTCGCGGAAGCCGGCTTCTACCCCGGCGTGATCCTGTATCTCACGTACTGGTTCCCGTCGCATCGCCGCGCGAAGATCATCGCGGTGTTCATGTCCGCGATTCCGGTGTCGGGCATCTTCGGCAACCCGCTGTCGGGCTGGATCATGGAGCGCTTCCACGGCGGCTCGGGCTTCCACGGCTGGCAATGGATGTTCATGATCGAAGCCGTGCCGGCCGTACTCATCGGCATTGCGACGATCCTGTATCTCGACAACAGCATCCGCAGCGCGAAGTGGCTCGACGAGCGCGAGAAGCAACTGCTGGAGGACGAGATCGCCGCGCAGCCGCAGGAACAGCAGAAGCACGGCCACTCGCTGAAGGCCGTGTTCTCGGACCCGCGCATGTGGTGGATGTCGCTGATCTACTTCGCGTTCGTCACGGGCCAGTACGGCCTCACGTTCTGGATGCCGACGCTCGTCAAATCGACCGGCATCACCGATACGCTCCAGATCGGCCTGCTGTCGGCCATTCCGTTCCTCGTCGCGATCGTCGTGATGAACCTGTTCGGCCACAGCGCGGACAAGCGCCGCGAACGCCGCTGGCACCTGATCGTGCCCGCGCTGATGGGCGCGGTCGGGTTTGCGGTTGCCGCGTCGTACTCGCACAATACGGCGGTGTCGATCGTGTTCCTGTCGCTCGCGGCGGGTGGCGTGCTGACCTGCGCCCCGCTGTTCTGGTCGCTGCCGACCGCGTTCCTCGCGGGCTCCGCGGCCGCGGCCGGGATCGCGATCATCAACTCGGTCGGCAACCTCGCCGGTTTCGCGAGCCCGTACGTGATCGGCTACCTGAAGGACGCCACGCACAGCACGGCGTCCGGCATGTACGTGCTCGCCGCGATGCTCGTGATCGGCGCGATCGCCGTGTGGCTCACGCCCGCGAAACTCGTCAACCGCTGATTCGCCAGACGAACGATCCGGCCGCCATTCGACGCGGGGCGCCGTGCGCCCCGCCCCAATCATTCACAGGACCCGCTGCCATGCCACGCTTCGCCGCCAACCTCTCGATGATGTACACCGAGCACGCGTTCCTCGAACGCTTCGCCGCTGCCGCCTACGACGGCTTCAAGGCCGTCGAGTACCTGTTTCCGTACGACTTCGCCGCAGAGGACATCCGTGCGCGCCTCGACGCGCACAACCTCGAACAGGCACTGTTCAACGCGCCGCCCGGCGACTGGGCCGCGGGCGAACGCGGCACCGCTTCGCTGCCGGGCCGCGAGGACGAGTTCCGGCGCGGCATCGACCAGGCGCTCGACTATGCGCGCGTGCTCGGCAACAAGAAGCTGCACGTGATGGCCGGCATGGTGCCGCCGGGCGCCGACCGCGCACGCCATCGCGACACCTACCTGGCAAACCTGCGGCATGCGACGCAGGCCGCTGCCGCGCACGGCATCACGATCCTGATCGAGCCGATCAACCAGCGCGACATGCCCGGCTATTTCCTGAGCCGCCAGGACGGCGCGCAGGCAATCTGCGCGGAAGTCGGCGCGCCGAACCTGAAGGTGCAGTTCGACTGCTACCACTGCCAGATCGTCGAAGGCGACCTCGCGATGAAGCTCAAGCGCGATTTCGCGGGGATCGGCCATATCCAGATCGCGGGCGTGCCCGAGCGCCACGAGCCGGATATCGGCGAACTCAACTACCCGTATCTGTTCGCGCTGATCGACGCGCTCGGCTACGACGGCTGGATCGGCTGCGAGTACCGCCCGAAGGCCGGCACGTCGGAAGGCCTTGGCTGGCTCAAGCCGTACCTGTAATCCCAGCATTCTTCTAAGGGTAAAGAACATGAAAGTACTGATCACCGGCGGCGCCGGCTTTCTCGGCCAGCGTCTCGCGCGCAAGCTGCTCGAGCGCGGCGAGCTGACCGGCCCCGACGGCCGCAGCGAGAAGATCGACGAGTTGGTGCTGCTTGACGTCGTCGCAGGCAGCGATTTCGGCGACGCGCGCGTGACGCCGATCGTCGGCGACATCGCCGACCGCGCGGTGCTCGACAGCGCGATCGACAAGCAGACCGGCGCGATCTTCCACCTCGCGGCAATCGTCAGCGGGCAGGCCGAAGCCGATTTCGATCTCGGCATGCGGATCAACCTCGACGCGTCGCGCGCGCTCCTCGAAGTGTGCCGTGCGCGTGGCCATCGGCCGCGCGTCGTGTTCACGAGCTCCGTCGCGGTCTATGGCGGCACGCTGCCGGACGTCGTACAGGACGATACCGCGCTGAACCCGCAATCGTCGTACGGTGCCGAGAAGGCGATCGCCGAGCTGCTGCTGTGCGACTACGCGCGGCGCGGCTTCGTCGACGGCCGCGTGCTGCGGTTGCCGACGATCAGCGTGCGGCCGGGCCGCCCGAATGCGGCCGCGTCGTCGTTCGCGAGTGGCATCATCCGCGAGCCGCTGAACGGCGAGGAAAGCGTGTGCCCGGTGCAGGGTTCGACGCGACTGTGGCTGCTGTCGCCACGTGGCGCGATCGAAGCGCTCGTCGCCGGCTGCGAGATCGACAGCGCGAAGCTCGGCAACAAACGTGTGATCAATCTGCCCGGCCTGTCGGTGTCGGTCGACGAAATGATTGCGGCACTGCGCGAAGTCGCGGGTGACGAAGTCGTGAAGCTGATCCGCCATGCGCCGGACGAACGCGTCGAGAAAATCGTCGGTAGCTGGCCGGGCCGTTGGGATACGTCGCGCGCGGAAGCACTCGGGCTGAAGGGCGACACGTCGTTCGCGGACGTGATCCGCAGCCATCTCGCCGACGAACGGCGCTGAATCCGCGCCGCGCCGCGCGACGCACGTGGCGGGCACGGGCTACCCGGTCACATCAATGCGGCCGGGCGGATTCCCCGATAGGCAACGTCGCGCGTTTCGTTCCGCCCGGCCGGTTCGCCGAACCGGCCGCCCACTGCCATGCCAGCAGGCCCGGCAGATAGAACAGCAGGTCGCGTACGCGGCGGGCACCGGCCAGCGCGAGACAGGTCGGCGGGTCGAACCCGAGCAGCCCGCCGATCAGCACGAACCCGCCCTCCTGCACGCCGAGCCCGCCCGGCATCAGGAACGCGATGCTGCTCACGAGCTGGATCAGCGCCTCGATCGCGAGCGCCTGCGCGAAGGTCGGCTCCGCACCGAGGAAATACAACGCGAGCCAGATTTCCAGCGCGTAGCCCACGAACTGCAGCGTCTGCCAGATCACGAGATAACGCGCGACGATGCCGGTCTTTCTCCAGATCATCCGGATCGACTGATCGGTGCGCGCCGATTCGCCGACCAGCGCCACCACCTTGCCGCTCGTGACGCGGTTGAGCACGCGCATCGCGCGCTCGAACGGCCGCGCATGCTGCACCAGCGCGAACAGCAGCAGCACCGGCACCAGCGCGGCCATGCCGATCGCGAGGTTGCCGGCCACCCGCGCGGCGTCGGACGACACATGCTCGAGCACGTAGCCGATCGCGACCAGCGCGAACACCAGTTGGCTGATCAGCGTCAGTTGCATGTCGGCGACGAGGCTGGCGACGACGGTTGCCGGCCGCACGCCCGCCTGCCGCAGCAGGCCGAACGACACGATCTCGCCGCCGATCCGCGCGACCGGCAGCAATCCGTTGATCGATTCGCGGATCCACACGAGCTTCAGCATCGTCGCGAACGATGGTCGACGCGGGCCGCGGATCAGCATCCGCCAGTCCCACGCATTCGCGAGCATCGGCAGGATGTGCGCCAGCGCCGCGAGCAACAGCCCCGCACCGGCGATCTCCAGGCGATGCAGGATTTCCAGCGGATGCTCACGCCAGATCAGCCACACGGCGAGCGCCAGCCCGCCCAGCGCCGCCACTTGCCCCACATGGCGCAGCCGTGCGTCGCCCCGCGCGGCGTTCCGCTGCGCGGCATCCACGTCGGGGTTCGTCGGTGTCGTCATGATTCGCTCGCGGGCGACAGCAGGCCTTCCCGGTCGACGCGAAAGCGCGTGCCGCGCCACACGACATGCGACGAGAAGAAGCTCGATACGAACACGAAGAACTGCAGGAGATCGACGAACGGCAGCCAGAGCGCGCCGCGCAGGCCCGCGCCGGTTGCCCGGCTCGTTTTCAGCATCAGCAGCGCCCGCGCGGCGAGCGCGGCAGCCACCAGCCCGCACGCGGCGGTCGTGCCGCCGGAGAACAGCAGCGCCAGCAGCGCGAGCGGCACCGGGTGCATCAGCACCGAGCCGGCGTGACCGAGCCGGTCCGCCGCGCGAATCGTGCAGCTCCAGCGCAATTCATGTGCGTACAGCTTCGCGAACGTCTCCTCCACACATGCATGCCCGACGACGAACGGCGGAATGACGACCTGCGCGCCCACCTGCCGCACCGCTTCGCCCAGCGCATGATCCTCGGCCAGGTGATGCGCGAAACGCGTGAGCCCGCCGATACGTTCAAGTGTCGCGCGCGTGAATGCAATCGTCTGGCCAAAACACGGCCGCGCGCGCCCGATGAAGAGCCCGGTAATGACGCCCGGCAGGAAATGGTAGTTCGTCATCGCGACGGCGACGCCGGGCCAGAAGCCCGGCGATGCGATGCCGCGATACACGCTCGTCACGATGCCGACATCCGGCTGCTGCAGCGCGCCGACGACGGCGCGCAAATAATCGCGCTCGACCAGCACGTCGCTGTCGGCGAGACAGAGCACCGAATACTCCGCGTGTTCGAGCATGTTCACGAGATTGGCGATCTTGCGATTCGGCCCGTATAGCCGCGCATCGGCGACGACCTTGATGTTCGCGTCGGGGTAACGCGCGCGCAGCGTCTCGACGGCCGCGAGGGCCTTGTCGTTCGCATCGTGCACGCCGAACAGGTGCTGGACCGGCCCCGGATAATTCTGCACGAAGAAGCTTTCGAGATGCTGCACGAGTTGCCACTCGTCGCCGTGCAGCGGTTTCGCGACGGTGACGCACGGATAATCGCGCGGCTCGGCCGCCGCCCGGGAAAAGAACCGGCCGACCAGCACGCTGGCCGTGATCGTGTAAGCAATGCCCAGTAACACGCCCAGCCCGCAGACGATCGACATTGCCCCGGCCAGCGCGCGCATCACATGCAGCAAAACCATGCTTCTCCCCAGTGGTGACCCGTACGACCACGACACCCGGGAGCCGCCGCGCGCACGCGGATTCACCCGTGCGCGCCGCCGTATCGATTCCCGTGGAGCCGGATGTGAAGGACGACCAAGCGACGATACGCGCAATCAGATGACACAACTACCGTGCGGCGATCGATTCCGGTCACGCGCACGTAGCCGCATGCCACCGCGGCCCGGAACGCGACGTCGGCAAGCTTGCGGGCCGAAAGGATCGCAGTGGCAACCGCGATGACGGTCCAGATACGAAACGTCATGGTGGTGAAAAATGCTTCGGGTACGCGCCATGCAAGCAACGACACCAGCACGAAACACTGAATGAACATGCCGGCCAGCGCGGCGATCTGCAGATAGGCGCGCCATCGCTCGCTCGTCGAAGATGCCATGGTGAAAGAATCTCCCGTGCGGACGACCGATACGGATCTGAAAGATTCGAAAGGTCGCGTGGGTCAGGATCAGGAACAGCGAAAGTCCAGCGGAGAACGATTGTGGCGACGCCTGCTTAACGTTTCGTTAAGAAAGCGACCGTAGAATCCGCCCGACCGATATCGTCCCCGTCGTACGCAGGAGTCTTCATGTCCACGCCCGCCCGATATGACACCGTTGCGCGCTTGCTGCACTGGCTGATCGTCGCGCTGATCGTCGCCCAATATGCGATCGGCTGGACGATGCCCGACGTGCATCGCGACACGCAGCCCATCGGCCTGATCGCCGCGCACCTCCTTGTGGGCACCGCGCTGCTTGCGGCGATGGCCTGCCGCGTGCTGTGGCGCGCAACGCATCGCCCGCCCGCGAGTGACCTGCCGCCCGCGATGCGCGCGCTGTCGGGCGCGACGCATTTAGCGCTCTACGCGCTGCTGATCGCGGTGCCGCTGCTCGGCTGGATCAACGCGTCGTCGCGCGCATGGAGCGTGACGTTGTTCGGGATCGTGCCATTGCCCGCGCTGTCGGCGGCCGGCTCCGGATTCGGCCATGCGATGGGCGACGTGCACGGCATCCTCGCCTGGGCACTGTTCGTCGGTATTTGCCTGCACGTGGCAGCCGCGCTGGCGCACCGCTTCGTGCTGCGCGATCAGGTCGTGCAGCGCATGATGCCCTGGTGATCGCCACGCTGGCGGCAGGGCCCGCGACTGCACGCATGCATCCGGTTGCCGCCAGGGCCGATACCGACGTCGTTCCGGTTCAGCGCACGATCAGCCTGCCGACCCATCGCGCGCGGCTGGTGAGATGATCGCGCCGCCGCGCGAAGCGGCGCGCAATGACGGGCAGCGCAGCCGGCGCCCTCCTGCCGCGTCGAGCGGCACGAAGGGCTGCCGGACTGCCGTGCCGCGAACACGACGGCCTGAAGTCGCACAAGAGCATATCGACACCTAGTTGCTGGTCTGCGCCGGCATACCGGAGGCCGGTGCGTGCGCGGCGGCAGCCGCCATCCGGGCCCGGTCCTGCTCGGCAAGCTTCGCTTCCGCCGCCTGGATATCCGCCGGATACTCGCCGTCGTCTCCCTTCGCCGGGTCGTACCCGGCTGCTTCCAGGCGGATCAATTCGTCGCGAACCTGTGCGCGCGTCAGCGGCGCGGCCGATTGCGCAAAGGCCGACTGACCGACGATCGCTCCGATCATCATCAGGACTGCGATATATATTTTCATCATGAACTCCTTCAATGTTCCGTATCGATCAACCTTGTTGAATGCCTGACCTGCGAATGCAGGCGGCTGCGTCAGCTTCCGAAATAGATCGTGCAGAAGCTCGCGGGGCCGACGCATGCGGCAGAACCCTGGCGCGGCGACATCGTCGCCGGCTTGCCCGCTTCCGATGACCCGGCCGGATCGCTGCCCATCGCCGTGCTGGCCTGATGCTCCGGCATCTGTTCGGCCTGCCGCTGGAACAGCGGGCTCACGTCCGGATACGACGTATCGGTCACGAAGCGCAGCCCGTTGTTTTCGGCGTCGATCAGTTCCTGCCTGACCTGCGCGCGCGTCAGTTCCTGGGCCGACGCTTGCGTCGCGATACCCGCGAGAGAAATCGCCGCCACCGCGGCGGCCACCAGCCAATGCGTGTTCATGTTCCACTCCTTGAGAAGTCATCGAGACGACGTGCTACACCCGTATGACGACGGAGCGCGTGGGTTTATTCCCGTGCGTCGCGCAACTCGGATCACGTGGTTTCTCAGGCGTCGGGAGCGCCCGGGACGGACGTTCATGAAACTGTCATTCTTTCGTCAGCCGGCGTAACCTGACGTAACGCAGCGCCCGCCGCGCTTCGGGCAGACTGATGTCACCCCTTACGGATCGCCTTTCGATCGACCATGTCCGTCGCTTACGACTATGTAGCCGGCCTGCTGCGCACGCTGTACGACCGCCATATCGACGGCGGCGCGGTGCTCGATACAGCCGCGTTTCCCGACGCCGAGCGTTTCGTCCGTGCGTGGACCGACATCCAGGCAGAGGCATTCGCCGTGGCGCGCGACATGCCGCGCATCCCGCGTTTTCACGAGATCATGCGCGAGCAGTACGACATCTCGGCCAACGACGCACGCGACTGGCGGATGTTCATCATGCAGGCGTACGGCCAGCCGTTTCCGCGCAACCTGTCGCGCTGCCCGACCGTCGCATCGATCGTCGCGGCGTCGCCGGACGTGCTGTCGGCATCGCTGTCGTTCCTCGCACCCGGCAAGCACATTCCACCGCATCGCGGGCCGTTTCGCGGCATCCTGCGCGGCTATCTCGTGCTGTCGATGCCGAAGCGCGCGGACGGCACGCCGGCCGCCGTACTGAAAGTCGACGGCCACGAGTACCGGCTCGAGGAAGGACGTTTCCTGCTGTGGGACGACACGTTCATGCACGAGGTGTGGAACGACAGCGACGCCGTGCGGATCGTGCTGTTGCTTGATATCCGCCGGCGCGGGATGCCGCGCCTGCTCACGTGGCTGTCGAATGCGGTGATCGGCGTCGTGCGGCTCGGGATCCGGATTCGCGGGCGATCGATTCCGGTCTAGCGAACGTGGCCGGCATGCGCCGGGTGACCCGTCGTTTCGCGACTGCCCTCTCTTGTGTCGGAAAGGTGCTCAACGCACACGGGATGCCGGCGAAATAATCAGGATACCTTGTCGAATTCATCGTCCAACGCGTAGATGCCGCGCCTGGCGACGCACGGGAAAGGCGGATCGATCGCCCGCACATTCGTCAGTTCCCAGCACACGTATCCGGCACACCATTGCTTGCCTTGCGCGCGGGCTTCATCAGGCGTCCAGTCGTGTACCCCCACGACGTCGACCAACGCGAGCGCGATACCGTCAGGGTCCTCCTGCCCGTCCTGTCGCAGGAAAATCGTGTTCTGCACCAGCACGAGATCACGCAACGGCAGGGCCGGCGGCGCCCACGACCGGATTTCGACCTGCTTCCGGCCCGCGACGATATCGTCGACGGCGGGCTTGACGATCGACAGCGCGGATCGCGGCATGGCAAGTATTTCCTTCATCGGCAAGTGGAGAGCGTGCGACCGTCGATCGGCATCGCGGCCGAATCCGGCATGCGACGACGGTTCGGGCAGGATTGTTGCCGATTCGCCTGAACGTGTCGACCGGGACGAATCGGACACGCCGGCGCACCGCGACTACGCGATGCCGGCGTTCCGCCCCTGACGGATCGCCTAAACTACAGACCGTCCCCTCCGCGCGGCTCCTGCCAGCCACAGCCATGGCGCACCTCTTCTTCGCCGCCTCGATCCAGCGGCACATCGAAACGCCCGAGCGCGACATCGACGCCCACTCGGTCGGCGAAGCATTCGACACCGTTTTCAGCGAGCAGCCGCGGCTGCGCGGCTACATCCTCGACGACCAGGGTGCGCTGCGCAAACACCTGTCGGTATTCATCGACGGCCATCCGATCCGCGACCGGCAACACCTGTCCGACGTGCTCGGCGACGCCAGCCGGGTCTATGTCGTGCAGGCGCTGACGGGCGGATAAGGGGACGTATGCAAAAGCACCGACCGCGCACCCAAACGTCAGGTCGGGCCATCAGGAGCCATCGCACATGAACGATCGACTGCTCGTCGCCACCCGCAAGGGCCTGTTCGTCCTGCAGCCCGACGGCCACGGCGGCTGGACGCTCGGTGAGCCGCACTTCGCCGGCGAGCCGGTCAGCATGGCGCTCGCCGATCCGCGCGACGGCACGCTGTATGCTGCGCTGAACCTCGGCCATTTCGGCGTCAAGCTGCACCGCCAGCGCGCCGGCGCCACCGACTGGGAGGAATGCGCGGTGCCCGTCTATCCGCCGCAGCCCGCCGACGCCTCACCCTCAAGCGCCCGCGTGAATGCCGGCACCGGCGACGACGACGACGCGCCGCCCGGCCCGCCGCAGCCGCCGTGGACGCTCCAGCAGATCTGGTCGCTCGAAGCCGGCGGCGCCGACGAGCCGGGCGTGCTGTGGGCCGGCACAATTCCGGGCGGGCTGTTCCGCTCCGACGACGGCGGCAGTTCGTGGGTGCTCAACCGGGCATTGTGGGATCGCCCGGAGCGCGCCGAATGGGGCGGCGGCGGATACGACGCGCCGGGCATCCATTCGGTGATGGTCGATCCGCGCGACAGCCGGCACGTGACGATCGGCATCTCGTGCGGCGGCGTCTGGCAGACGGCCGACGGCGGCGCGACATGGCGAGTGACCGCCGACGGCATGGAAGCCGACTACATGCCGCCCGAGCGACGCGGCGAACCGAACATGCAGGATCCGCACCGCGTCGTGCAGTGTGCAGCCAACCCGGACGTGCTGTGGACGCAGCATCACTGCGCGATCTTCCGCTCGACCGACGGCGCCGAACACTGGCGGCGGATCGAGGCGCAACCTTCGAGCTTCGGCTTCGCGGTGGCCGTGCACCCGCACGAACCGGACACCGCGTGGTTCGTGCCGGCCGTGAAGGACGCGTGCCGGATTCCGGTGGACGGCAGGTTCGTCGTCACGCGCACGCGCGACGGCGGGCGCAGTTTCGAGCAATTCACGAACGGGTTGCCAAGTGCACCGGCGTACGACCTCGTGTATCGGCACGGGCTCGCGGTGGACGATTCGGGCACGCGCCTCGCGATGGCGTCGACGACCGGTGGGTTATGGACGTCCGACGATGGGGGGGAACACTGGCAGTTGGTGTCTGCGCATTTGCCGCCGGTTTACTGTGTTCGGTTCGGGTGATGGTGGGTGGGGGCTGACAGCCCCCTGTAGGGCTATCGGAGATGGGGCGCAATGACGACTTAGAAATGTTTTTCACGGACGACTGAGCCAACCTAAAACATCTCCGCCCAACATTCGCCCCGAACCTGCGGAAATGTGACCGTCCGCGTCAAATCGCAAAGCCAACTGCTCTCTCGAAGAAAAGAATGGACCAGGATTTTGCTGAACGATTTCGATCGATGCCGTATCGACACGAGAGACGATTGCGACATGCCCATAGGGATTTAACATCCACGGCGCAAACACAACGACATCTCCGACTTTTGGAACGCTCGATCCCCCGTTGACATATTGGATCAGGCCGCGCGCTGCGTTAAGTTCGCCGTCCTCAAGCCGAGAGTCAAAGAAGTCCTTTGCATTTCCACGGGCGTCGGGCATGCGGTGGCCGTAACGCTCAAAGTAATACCGCTTCACAAACTCAACGCACTGCCAGCGAAGGCCGAGATTGTAGCCGTCGGCCGTTACGGTCCGTCCATCGACGTGCCCCGTGGCACCGTTGTAGTACACGGGCACACCATCGAACTGATCGACGACCTCTCCGGGAGACCTGGACCAGTTCAGATTGGTCTTGGTACAGAACCAACCAGTGGCAATAACGAAAAGGCATCCAACTAGCCATCGCCAGCGCAATCGGCGGCGAGATGAAACCGGCGCCGTCTCTCTGATCCCGGAAAAATGTCGCGACATGTGTGATCTCAGATTACCTGCGGAGCGAAGCGCCACGTAACGTCCTGCCCGTCGATTTGCGGGAACGGCATGTTATGAGCAAACGTCTGCTTGCCGACGGGTAACTCCAGGCACTCCCATGTGCCGGGCCAGGGGCAAGGCTCGCCGGAACGCTTTTTCCAGCCAGGCGCGTCCAATCGAGATCGAAGGTCGGCTTTGGATTGCAGTTCCTGGAATCGGCGTTCCTCTTCGTCCGCGGGAAAGAGGCTCGAGTGTGCGCGGTACGCGAACGCAATGTCTCCAGTCTCGCCGTTACGGTCGATGTAGACATAGAACCGCTTTCCCTCCAGCAACGTGTAGAAGGTGTAGTGATCGATGGGAATCATCTTGGGCTCACCATCCCCGTAGTCTCTGAACCCACTGGTGCTATAGACGATCTGCGGCCGGGGATCGAAGCTGGAGCCCAAACCCAAATCATCGACCGACGATGGCACTGTCTGTCGAAAGTCCGCTGCCACCGATTCCTCTTTGAGAGCGCGGACGATCCTCATCTGAAGGATCTCCACTTGCTCATCGGTAAATGAAGGTGGGAATATCCGCCGCATTGAGGTATCGACATACTGCGTTCCTTCCGGGTAGTAGGCCCTGTCTTCGTCTCTCAGTGGTATGCGTTCGTACATGCCGTTGGCGAACCATTTGGTCGCATCGAACAGCGGTTCGTCTTCCGACACCCGCATCATGATCTTCTCATTCATGGCATGCCTCACCCCAACCGCGAAAATCGAGGCAGACGCCACCAGTGCGAATACCAGGATCAGTACTGTCGTTCTTTTTTTCATGCTCGCGCTCTCGGCTTGAAAGTGCGAAACCCCATGGGTAATCCTTCCGGCGTGCTACCTGACTTGACGGGATTGACAGCGCCCAAGGGATCCAGAGGTAGGTCGATGTCCGGATCATTTTCATATCGACTACGCGCCTCCATTTGCTTCGCCAAGCGAAACTCTCGATCGGTGTAGGGTCTAACGGGCGCCTTCGGCGGTGGTTCCCCCGGGATTTCGCTCATGGGCCCCTTACCCAACGCCAACGTTCGTTTCCGGTAAGAAGCCATTTGACGATGGTAGGCATCCACCTTCCGCTCATATTCATCGATCTTCGGCAACGTTCTACTTGCCGCAAGCAGTTGCTCCCTGGTCCCATAAGTCTCGTCATAGTTGGATCTTCTCGGAAATGCCCGCACTTCGACGTCCCCCGAATCGGCCATGATCTGCGCCAGGCTCTCTCCATATTTGGGATCTTCACCAGGGTCCAGCTTTTTACCGATATCGTGCCCAAGCCCCGTGCGGCAAGCGTACGAGAATATGGTTGCGTCATCATCGAATGCCGATGGCACCAGCATCCGTGCCTGATTTATCCCGTAGCGGATCTGCCAGGACTCGCCAACGTCATACCCGAATTCAATGCTGTGCACGAGGCCGTGCGAGAAGATGTCCAATTGCCTGATAAGCCGCTTCTTGCTGCGGCGCGCTGCAATGAATGTGACAAGATCGGCAACATCAGTCAGTTCTCGATAGCTGGCACGATGGTCCACTTCTACGATTTTCTGCAGGGCGTCGAGGAGCTTACGCGGATAGCCCCTCGCAAAAACAAGAAAGACACGCTGTATCGCATAGTCGGCGGTCCCCTCCGGGTACTGCCTCAACTGTCGTATCCCTTGATTGATGAACATCATCTTGTTGCCTTTCCTGGCACGGACATAGAACGCCGGGTCGGAACAGCCTGCTACTGTGACGTAGTCGAGGTCCACAATTGCGTCCACTTCGGTCACCGGGTTGTCCGGGCCAGTCGTACTTTGCTTCCGTTGCTCCATGGCGGACCTCAGTCGTCGATACTCTGCTCGCGCAGGTGTGCTGCCGCCTCTCTTCCCCATCGCAACGTCACTGCGCCAGGCTGGTCGGTATAGATGCGTGCAGTAAGGCCTTGCGCGTCGGTACGTCCGACTACCCTCTCTCCGTCTGCGGCTTCCGCACAATACAAGACATCGGCAAGCGCCTCGCCGGTGCGTGAGTGCTTCACGAGGAACTGTTCGCTGAAGTTGGTCACCGAGGAATGGACGGTTCCGGACAGCGGATCCAGCCCGTTGCCGTTACCCGTGACTTGCTGCCGGAGTGGCCCTTTTATATGAATGGCGATACCGTCAAGCGTGATGCCAGAGCTGTCGATGGTGATGCTGCCTCCCGGCCCTTCAAAGACGGCACACTCTCCCGCTTGAAGCTGATAGCGCATCGTCCGTCGTTCGATGCGCTGCCCCGCTTCCAACCGATGGCTGCCATGAACAAGATGCTCCGCATGCGCGCCCACATCGACCCGATGATTGGCCACAACAGTGTCGTGACGGTTGTTGCCGATCGCTTCCGAGTGGTTCATACCGGTGCGGATCGTCCGGTGACGTTCGATGGTGAGTTCCTCGTCCTGCCCCACTCGTTCGCGGCGGTCTCGGCCGATTGAAAGCCGTTGATCGTTTCCAATGCTGGCCGTTTCGTCATGTCCAACCTGCTCGCGACGGTTGTGCCCGACGAACGTGGTTTCGTCATGGTTGACGTGAATGTTCTGATCGCGCTGTGCGTGGACGTAGATTTCTTCCTGCCCGGCTTCATCTTCAAAGCGCAATTCGTTGAAACCGTCGCCCTTGTGCGTCTGGCTCTTGATCGTCATTCGCGTCTTGTGTCGCGGCAGTTCATACGGCGGTAGCTGCAAGCGGTTGTAGGTGCGGCCAGTGATGATCGGCTGGTCCGGGTCGCCATCGAAGAAGTCGACGATCACCTCCTGACCGATGCGCGGGATCGCCATGTGTCCCCACAGCGCACCCGCCCAGTTCTGCGCGACACGAATCCAGCACGAGCTGTGTTCGTCATGCTTCCCCTGGCGGTCCCAAGGGAATTGCACTTTCACCCGACCGTATTCGTCGGTGTAGATCTCTTCGCCCTCCGGGCCGACCACCACCGCCGGCTGCGGGCCGTCGATGCGCGGGCGCGGCAGCGGCTCGGCACGCCATTCCGCGTCGTCTGGCACCAGGACTGCCTCGTAACCGTAATACGTGCCGTGTTCGGCGTCGGCGCTTTCTTCCCCTTGGCTGGTGTGTTGCTTGCCGTGATGCACCAGGCTAACCGGACGCCAGCTGCGGTTCATGTCCTCGCGCGGGTGGCCCGTGAGCGCGAAGGCGATGCCGGGTTGCAGCCGCGCATCGTCACCGCAAACGAGTGCCATATGCGCATCGCGACGATGACCACGCAGGCGATCCTGGGTGAACGCTTTGCCACTGGCTTCGTGCTTATATCGCCCCGGGTAGTCGTAGCGCGCGTAGCCGCGGCCTTGATGATCGAGATCGGTTCCGTTACGCGGGTACTCGTGATTGAAGCGCGGGTTCTTGAACGTGTAGTCGCGCTGCACCTGTCGCGCAGTACGCACGTTCTCGGTGTAAGCGAATGTCCGTAGGCTGGGTTGTGGCTGGTCGCCCCCCGGCGTCGGGTTGTAGATCACTGGCTCGCCATCGAGGCGACCGAAGATGAACAGCCGGTCGCAATGAATCAGCCGGTGCCGCTCCTTGCCATGCTGGAACGCGTATAAGAAGCCTTCCTCGCGCAGGATGCGTTCGATGAACGCGTAGTCGGTGTCGCCGGCCTGCACGCAATATTCGCGCGCCAGGTGCTCGTTGGTGGCCCGTTGCTCGTAGTCCATCGTCAGGCCATGCGCCTTGAGCACGGCGGTGGCGATCCCGGTCGCGCTCAGGGTCTGGAAGATCCGCCAGTCGGACGACAGCTTGAGGCGTGCCAGACGCGGCTCGACCACGGCCGAGTAGCGGGTACGTCGAAAGCCGGTATCGCCCTGAACGAACGACGACACCGCACCGTGCACGTAGCGTACGGGCTGCCCACCCTGCCAGATCGTGAGCAAGCCGTTGTGATCGAGTATCTGACCGAAGTCCATGGCCGGATTGGCACTGGCCAGTTCAACCTCTAGATGAAATGTCTCGGATAACCCCTCATGCAGCGTGAACTCGACGACCTCGAACGACTCGTCGCCCGCGATGAAGGTGAAGTGCAACTGGGACAGTGGTGGCATCACGACGTCTCTCCGGGCGAAAAAAATGCGCCGATTTACGATCGGGAAGCCCATGACGCGCAAAAATGCGCACTGGATTTCGCCACGCAAGAGATTCGCTACTCAGGATCCTGATGTCCATCAGACGTGTTCGAAACTTCTTGGCAATATTCTTTGGCGACCATGCAGATCGCAGCCGAATGACCTGTCCTCCTGACTCAGCTTTCATTTCAGGGAGCAATTGGGGCCCCGGCAACAGGTGGCGCGGCCCTCATAAAAACTGGAGCTTAGCTAGCGGCGCGCTCCATGGACGACAACACGACGGACGATATGGATCCCCCGCCTGTCACAGACCATGGCTCGACGGACATCGCGAACAAGGACGACAGAGACGCGACAGCTTATGAATCAGCGCCAGTTGAAACGACACGTGGCCCAGCCGACCGACAGGCACGCAATTGGCACTTTCAAGTGAATAGCCACGGCCAACACAGCCGCGTTTTCCGTATCGGCGAAGTCTTCGCGAAACAATCAGACGCCCGCCCCCATCCGCCCCACCGCCTCCCGAGTCTGCGCAATCTCCGCCTCAATCCAGTCGAGAAACGACCTGACCCGCGGCTCGCGCTCCCGCCCCGGCCGGCACAGCGCGACAAAACGCGCGCCCTCGATCCGCACCGACGGCTCGATCGGCGTCAACGCCCCGTGCGCGACATGCTCGGCAGCCAGCACCGAGCTGAGCAGCGCGACACCCTGCCCGTGCAGCACCGCCTGCAACGCGTAATGCTCGTCATCGTAATGACGAAACACCGCGCGCTCGAGCCACGCTTCGCGGCCGGCCGCGCGACACCACGACGCCCAGTCGACCGACACCGGCAGCGGTGTATCCCACACGGTCTCGATCAGGTCGAGCGGCTCATCCGTGCGATGCGCATCGAACCCGGCGGCCGCATACGCGCCGAAATACTCGTCGATCAGCGCAATCTCGTGCAGCGCCGGAAACGTGCGCGATGTCGCGCGAATCGCGAGATCGATCCGCGCATCGCGTTCGAGATCCGCGAGCGCGTTGCCGGTTTCGACCTTGATGTGCAGTTGCGGATCGATGCGACGAAACCGGCCGAGGCGCGGAATCAGCCACATCGCGGCGAATGCGGGCGTGGTGGTCAGCACGAGCGTGCGCTCGCCGGTCGTTTCGGGCCGCACCGCATCGAGCCCGCGGCTCAATGCGAGCAGGGCATCGTGACTCGCGCGAAACAGCCGCTCGCCTTCGTCCGTGAGCCGCACGCCGCTCGCCCCGCGCTCGAACAGCAGCACGCCGAGCCGGCTTTCGAGCGACTTGATCTGGTGCGACACCGCGGCCGGTGTCACGGACAGTTCGTCCGCGGCAGCCTTGAACGCGCCAAGCCGCGCCGACGACTCGAATACACGCAAAGCGGTCAGGGGAATTTTCGAGAACACGGGGCCTCGCGGGCCGGATCGGGCCGGGTTGAATTCAATTGAATCGGGGTGAGATTAGGTGAATTGAAGCGGGCATGCAACGCGGATAGCCTTGCGGGACGTCGCGGTACGGTGCCGCGGCGCGTGGCGTCCAACCGGAGATACAACGTGCAAGGCCTACCGCGCAGGATCACGCAGGCGGTGCTCTACGAAGCGATCGCGATTTCCTGCATCTCGCCCGTGATCGCGGCGGTCTTCAAGCAGAACCTCGTCTATTCGGGCGCGCTGTCGGCGACGATGTCGGCGATCGCGCTGCTGTGGAACATGATCTTCAACGCGCTGTTCGAGCGCTGGGAAGCATCGCGCCGCCAGCCGGCACGCACACTCGGGCGGCGGATCCTGCACGCGACCGGATTCGAAGGCGGACTGATCTTCATCCTGGTGCCCGTCGTGGCGTGGTGGCTCGACATCTCGTGGCTCGACGCGTTCGTCGTCGACATCGGGCTGTTCGCGTTCTTCTTCTGTTACGCGTTCGTATTCCAGTGGGCGTTCGATCGCGTGTTCGACGTGCCGGCGGCGACGAAAGGGCAATGAGCCGGGCAGACCGCCCCGCAATACCGGATAGTCGAGAATGGCATCAATCGACGTGTTTGTTTCTATTTTAAACTCCACTCGAATTTTATAATTCCCACACTCGACTTACATCACCTCATATATTCACAAAGTTCAAACAGTCATAGGGTTTACGTTACATTGCCGCTCCGCAAATTCAACTGCTAATGTAGGTTGACGATTAACACAAGATAATCACCTACACCCACCCCATATAATCAGCGCAACCACACGCGCCGACTCAATCGCTAAATCCGCCCTAAAAATTTCAAGGGCGATTTGCGATGTTCGCAGTTCAATTCCTCAACAAGGAAATCATCATGAACGAAAATCAAGAAAAGCAAGATCTCCCGCTGATCGAATGGATGCAGGAAGATCAGCATGAAGATTGGGTCGAGATGATGAAAGACAGCGCAGTCATTCCATTCGCAACCGCTCTGTGGGCATAAGCGGTCAGCCTCGGATGATGGCGGATCGCACTGATCCGCCATTTTTTTGATCCAGAACCTGGATATCCCGGAGAGTGTGATGGAAAAAAGTGTCGAAAATTTCTTTTCGTGCGTCCGCGGACATCCAGCCATGATGCAGAAAAGCGCGCCCGGCGCCAATATCCTGGTCGGCTCGGACAAAAGCCAGAAAAATACCGCGCAATCAATCATTCGGCATTGCCCTGAAAAACTGGAATATTCATTCACCTACGTCGAGCTCGACACGGAAGATCACGAACAGGTCATCAGGGAAATCGACCGATGTGACATGTTCATCTTCATGTACGACTCGTCGATACGTTCCGACATCAATCCGCACGGGCCGTCATTCATCCCGCCCCTCAAGCCGAAAATGGCCGAGCACTGGAAGAAGTCGGTATTGCTCCGCGAGTATGGCGAGTTCTTCAAAGAGGCCTTTTCCGAGAGCATCGACGACATTGCCGCGCGCAACGAACGCATCATTGCAGCAGCGCAACGCGCCCGGCGCGTGCAATTTCACGATGGTCTGGGCGGCTCGCTGCACGGAACGCTGGATCAGACCTGGAAAAGCCTGGATGGCCGCAACCACTACGATTTGATGCCAGGCGAAGTGGCGACCCGGGTACCCGACCTGACCGGCAGCGTCGTATTCGGCGGCACCTTCCTGAGCACGGTGCCCTTTGCCATCAAGTACGGCGTCATCGACCCGATATTGCACATCGGGATCGAACGGGGCCAGGTGATCAGCGTCGAATCGGCCAATCGACAGCTCGAGGACGACCTCAAGTTATATCTGGATAAATGTGCGGGAAACCGGATTGTCGAAGAGTTCGGGATTGGTACGAACCTGAACGTCCGGCTGCATGGACGCAATGCGAGTTTCGAAGAACGCCATCCCGGGCTGCACCTCGGCCTCGGCGGCGGCGAACGTGGCAGCCATCATCTGGACCTGGTGTTTTCGTCCGGAACGATTCGGTTCGACGACACCGTCATCTTCGACGGCGCGTTCCACGTCTAGCGAGCGCCTTCGACGGCACGGCCGGCATCGAAGCACCGACAAGGTGCCGGCCTCGCGATTTCCACCCTCGGCATCCTGCCCGCGCAGGTTCACGTTACGCCTGTCCCGCACGGTGGCCGCGCACACCGGAGCCGAATCGTCATGGTCGACCTCGAACAGCAACTGCATGTCGCGCAGACGCAATACGCAGGCGCTTCACATGATCCTGCGCTTCTGCATCGCATCTGCGACCTGCTGACCGCCCTCCGGCGCGAGGAGGACATGCTTCCCTGGGCCGACCGCGCGCTGGTGCTCGATCCGCACGACGCCGTGTTCATTGCACGACGTGCCGATGCGCTCTACCTGCTGGGCCGGTATGTCGAAGCCGCCGATACATGGCGACGTGATCCGTCGCGGCACAACCGCCCCGAACTCTACCGCTTGCGACTGGGCATGAGCCTGATGATGGCCGGCGATCTCCCGCAGGCCATCCGGTTGCTCGACGAAGCCTTTCGGATGGCCGAATCCGGCCATGCCGAAATGACCGCATCGATCGGGTTCGCGATGGGCGAGGCGATGCTCAAGGCCGGCGATCCGCGCGGCTTCGCCTATTGGCGCATGCGCGATGACGTTCCGCGCCTGTCCGCCAATTACCGCCCGATCGGCATCCCGGCATGGGACGGTGAATCGGATGTGCGCGGCAAGCGTGTCCTGATCACGCATGAACACGGATTCGGCGACAACTTTCTCCTGGCAGCCTGCGTGCCCGATTGGCTGGCGGCAGGCGCGCACGTCATGCTCACCTGCCATCCGCAGAACCATGCACTCATGCAGGCGTCACTGCCGCATTGCGAGGTCGTCGCCGCACCCAATCCGCTGCAGTTTCATGCGCCATTGCCCCGTGAACTGCAATCATTGGCAGACGGGTTCGCGCCGGACCTCCACGCAACACTGCTTCATTTGCCCATGCTGAAAGCCCGGCAGACGCACGTGCCGGAACAGTGGTTCGCGCCCTATATCCAGGTGCCGCCGCAAAAGCAGCGAATCGCAGCCGAATGGGCCGCGCAACTGCGCGACAAGCATCCGGGGAAGAAGCTGATCGGACTGTTTTGGGATTGCGTTCAACGACACTGGCCCGAAAAGGGCGCCATCGTCAGGTGCTGGGCCAGCCGCCGCAGCCTGCCGCTCGATGCGATCAACGAGATCGTGGAGCACCCTGCCATGGCGGAATGCCTGCATTTCGTGAATCTGCATCATCCCGCTGCCGCGGCGCTGGCAGGCACGCCGGCCAGCAATGTCAGTCACTACCAGCCGGTGATTCGGGATTTCGGCGACACCGCGGCATGCATGGCTCAACTGGACGCCGTGGTCGCGGTGGATTCAGGCGTCGCCAATCTGGCGGCCATGATGGGCATGCGGACGTGTGTACCGACCCACACCTGTGGCGATTGGCGTTGGGGAGTCGAGGGAACGACGAGCCCGTGGATCAGGCAGGCGACCGCTTTGCGGCAAACCCGGGAAGGTGACTGGAGCGACGTGGTTCGAAGCATCCAGGCGTGGCTCATGCATGCCGTTGCCTGATGCCCCGATGCCTGATGCCCGATGCCCGATGCGAACAATCCGACCTGAACAGGCCGGACCAGCACGCCGACGCCCCCCGCATCCCGGGACCTTCCCGAGACGAAGGGGGCGCAAGTCCGTCAAGCCGCTTGCGGACCCGGCGATCGCTCAATCACGTCGTTCAATGCACGCCGAGATAAGCCTTCACCGCCGGCAGGCCCGGCTTGCCGTCGAGCGTCGTCACGCCCGCGAGCCACTTGTCGAGCGCCTGCGGGTTCGCCTTCAGCCACTCGGCCGCTGCCTTGTTCGGATCTTCCTTGTTCATGATCGGCATCATCACGTGGTTCTCGATCGACGTCGTGAACTGCAGGTTCGACACGAACTTCGCGACGTTCGGGCAGCGCTGCGCGTAGTCGGGCGGCGTCGCCGTCAGCACCTTCGCTTCGCCGTAGTTCGGGCCGAACACGTCGTCGCCGCCGGTCAGGTAGTCGATCTTCATCTGCACGTTCATCGGATGCGGTTCCCAGCCGAGGAACACGATCCACTGCTTGTCGCGGATCGCGCGATTCACCTCGACCAGCATCCCGGCCTCGCTCGACTCGACCATCTTGAACTTGCCGAGGCCGAACTGGTTGCCGTCGATCATCTTCTTGATCAGCAGGTTGCCGTCGTTGCCCGGTTCGATCCCGTAGATCTTGCCGTTCAGCTTGTCCGCGTACTTCTGAATATCCGCGAACGATTTCAGGCCGCCCTGGTACACGTAGTCGGGTACCGCAAGCGTGTATTTCGCGCCGGTCAGGTTCGGCGTCGAAAGCACCTTGATCTGGCCGGCCTTCGTGAACGGCTGGATGATCGGGTCCATCGTCGGCGACCAGTAGCCGAGGAACACGTCGATCTGCTTGCTCTTGATGCCGGCGAACGTGATCGGCACCGAGGCGATCGTCTTCGTCGGGCTGTAGCCGAGGCCCTGCAGCATCGTCGACGCGAGGCCCGTGGTCGCCGCGATGTCGGACCAGCCGACGTCCGCGAAGCGCACGTTCTTGCACACGGGCGGGTCGGCCGCATACACGGCCGACATCGGTGCGGTTATCCCGATCCCGCACACCGCTGCGATCAATAGGCGCTTCATCTTGCTTCTCCTCAAAGTGATGTCGTTTGCTTGAATGCGGGATCGTTTATTGAAGCCGCGCGCCGCGATCCCGGCGGCGTCGCGGACCTTAGGGTCGGTCAGCGCCCCGGCAACCGGCGCTCGTAGCTCGGCGCATGGCCGAACTGCGCACGGTAGGCCTTGCTGAAATGGCAGGGCGAATGAAAACCGCAGACCGTCGTCACGCGCGCGATCGACGCGTCGGTCGTGCGCAGCAGGTCACGCGCGCGCTTCAGGCGCAGCGTCAGGTAATAGTGGGTCGGCGACACGTTCAGGTACACCTTGAACATGCGCTGCAGATGCCGCTGCGACAGCCGCACGAGCCGCGCGAGCTCCTCGAGCGACAGCGGCTCCTCGATGTTCGCCTCCATCAGCCGCACGACCTCGATCAGCTCCGCGCGCGAGAAGCCGACGCGCGCATCGACCGGAATCGGCTGCGTATCGGTCGAGCTGCGGATGCGCTCGAGGATGAACTGCTCGGACACCTGCGCGGCCAGTTGCTGGCCGAACCGCATGCCGACGAGGTTCAGCATCAGGTCGAGCGGCGCGGTGCCGCCGGTGCAGGTCAGCCGGTCGCGGTCGACGACGAACAGCTCGTCGGCGAACCCGACTTGCGGAAACTCGGCGTGCAGCGCGGACAGGTTCTCCCAGTGCACGGTGCAGCGATAGCCGTCGAGCAGCCCGCTCGACATCAGCGCATACGCACCCGTGCAGATGCCGCCGAGCGGCAGCCCGCGTTCGGCAAGCGCCGCGAGCGTATCGCGTGCGCCTTCGTCGACCACGTCGCGGATGCGGATGCCGCCGCAGACGATCATCACGTCGGGCAGGTTCGTGTAGTCGAGTGCCTGCGTGGGCCGTACCGCGATGCCGTTGCTGGCGTGCACCGGACTGCCGTCGAGCGAGTAGATCGACCACTGGTAGTGATCGGCACGTCCGACGTAGTTCGCCATCCGAAGCACTTCGACGGCGCTCGAGAACGCGATCATCGAGAAGTTCGGCAGCGTCAGGAAGCCGAAATGGGCGAGGGACGAAACCGGTGAAACGCAGGCAGCGGGCGCGACAGCGACGGCGGACGTCACATCGGTCTCCTAGGGTCTGTTTCCAGATGGAACGCGCATGCGTTGCCACGAGAACGGCCGCTCGCGAGGCGCGTGACGCCGCGAATACTGACGTATTCGCAAGGAGCGCAACGCGGCGAGCGGCCGTTCTCGTGGCAACCCCAAATTAAAAAAAACATGTCACGGGAATGCCCGAAATCGCCCGCATGGCGGCGTCGCTCGTCTCTTGTTTGGCTCGGCCAAACGGCGCTCCTCACTTCTTGCCCTGCGAGCGATTTCGGGCATTCGCATGTGCGTTCCATCTGGAAACAGACCCTCGAGGAGGTTGCAGGGGGCCAGCTCCGCGGCCGAAGCCGCGGAAGCCATTATTTGTATTCAGGGTAAGCGGCCAGGTTGCGCCGGCCGCCGGAAGTCAGGCCTGTGCGGGCGCAGCCTTCACGCGAAACAGCTGCTTGAGGCCCGAGAACAGCGGCGCCTTCACGGTGCCCGGCGCACGGCCGAAGCTTTCGGTGATGCGGTCGAGAATGATCGCGAGCAGCACGACCGACAGACCGCTTTCGAAACCGAGGCCGATGTCGAGGCGCTGGATACTGGCGAGCACGTCGTTGCCGAGGCCGCCCGCGCCGACCATCGACGCGATGATCACCATCGACAGCGCCATCATGATCGTCTGGTTCACGCCCTGCATGATCGACGGCAGCGCATTCGGGAACTGCACCTTGTACAGCAGCTGCCACGGCGTGCAGCCGAAAGCCTGGCCGGCTTCGACGATCTCGCGGTTCACGTGGCGGATACCGAGGCTCGTCAGGCGCACCGCAGGCGGCATCGCGAAGATCACCGTCGACAGGATCCCCGGCACGCGGCCGAGACCGAACAGCATCGCAGCCGGAATCAGGTAGACGAACGCGGGCATCGTCTGCATCAGGTCGAGGATCGGGCGCACGATCGCGGCAACCCACTTGCTCTTCGCGGCCCAGATGCCGAGCGGGATGCCGAGCACGAGGCTGATGATCGTCGACGACAGCGTGAGGCCGAGCGTGATGACTGTCTGGTCCCAGAAGCCCGTCGCGAAGATCAGCAGCAGCGACGCGGTGGTGAACAGCGCGAAGCGCCAGCCCACCCGCCACAGCCCGATGCCGATGAAGATGGCCATCATCATCCACATCGGGATCGCCTGCAGGCCATGCTCGACGAATGCCGCGAGCCCCTCGATCGCCTGGCCGATCGCGTCGAACGTTTTTGCGTCGTGGTCGAGCAGGTAGTGAACGGACTGGTCGACCCAGGTACCGAGCGGAATCATTTCAGACATGGGAACCTCGCGAACGCGTGATGGCCTTCAGGATGAGCGCACGATCGACCGAGCCGCAGTAGCAGCCGTCGTCGTCGACGACCGGCAGTGCATTCGGGCTCGCGACCACACGCGCGACGACATGTTCGAGCGACGCATCGCGCCGGATGGATTCGATCGGGCTCACGGACGGCGTCGCCTGACCGATCGCTGCGCGCGTGACGAAGCCGCGGATCTTGCGTTGCGCATCAAGCACGAACGCATAGTCGGCGCTGCCGTTCAGCGTCGCCGCGACGTTCGCGGCATCGCACTTCGACACGATCGGCACGGCGCCCGTCTGCATCAGGTCGCCGGCCGTCAGGTAGCGGCTGGTGTCGATGCCGTCGAAGAACGCGCGGACATAATCGTCGGCCGGGTTCGCGATGATGTCCTGCGGCGTGCCGACCTGCACGAGCCGGCCACCCTCCATGATCGCGATGCGGTTGCCGATACGCAGCGCTTCTTCCAGATCGTGCGACACGAACATGATCGTGCGGCGCTGTTCCTTCTGCAGTTGCAGCAGCACATCCTGCATTTCGCGGCGCTTGAGCGGATCGAGTGCGGAGAACGCCTCGTCCATGATCATCAGCGACGGGTTCACGGCCAGCGCGCGGGCGAGGCCGACGCGCTGCTGCATCCCGCCCGACAGCTCGGACGGCAGCTTGTGCGAGAACGGTGCGAGGCCGACCTGCTCGAGCACCTCCATCGCGCGGCGTTCGCGTTCTTTCTTGCTGACACCCGCGACTTCGAGGCCGAATGCGGCATTCGACACCACGGAGCGATGCGGCATCAGCGCGAACGACTGAAACACCATGCTCATGTCCTTGCGGCGCAGCGCGGTCAGCGCCGAGCGGCGTGCCGACGCGACGTCGAGCCCGTCGATCATCACCTTGCCGGCGCTGGGATCGACCAGCCGGTTCACGAGGCGGATCAGCGTCGACTTGCCGGAACCGGACAGGCCCATCAGCACGAAAATTTCGCCTTCCTGCACATCGAAGGAGACGTTGTGCACGCCGACGACCTGGCCGGTGCGCTTGAGCACATCGTCCTTCGTCGCGCCGGCGGCGAGCATGTCGAGCGCCTGCTGCGGGTTGCTTCCAAACACCTTGCACAGACCTTCGACCACGACCTTGGGGGCATCCATCGAAACCTTCTCCTCGTGTAGCGGGGACTCGCGCTTGTCTTAGCGTGCCTACATAGTTGCCAGAAAAAACCCCGACCTGCCGACGAATTACGACAAACGCTTGCGCAAATACGACACGGCCTCCAGCCCCGCCGGGCGGGCCGCTGCACGCGGCGGCACCCGATTGCGGCGGCGCAATACGCGCACGGCCAACAACGGCGGGCATCGCGCGCCGGACTTGTGCGCAGCAGCGCGGCCCATATCGCGCTGCGCTTTGCGCCAATTCGCATCGGGCACGCGTCGCTTTACGACAATTTCACGTCCGATCACGCGTCGATCTGCTCAGACGAAAGCGCATCGCATCCACCAGTAAAAAGCATGACCGTACAAAAAGCCGCGCGGCGACACCGGACGGTGCACGCCGCGATACCGCGCCAACCCGGAAAATCCGCGACGGCCGCTGTGATACATTCCCCGCCAACAGGCTGATCGGGACGCAGGCCGCCATTACGGCCACCGTGATCAGCAGCGCATGCCGGTTCGCCTGCCGGCCATGCCGATACCGCCTCGATCGGCAAACATCCGATCGCAGGCCGATAACGATACGAGAGAGGGAGCAAGGCGAGATGAACTGGGCTTTTACCGCAATCGGCTTCATCGTGGGCGGGATTGCCGCATTGATCGGGGATTTCTCCGCCATCACCGGCGCAGTGCTCGGCGCCGCGATCGGGTACTGCCTCGACAACACGCTGCAACAGCGCAAGCGCAAGGCCAAAGGCGCGACACCCACCCCGTTCGCGATGCAGGCACCGCCCGCCCAGCCGCCGGTTCCGCTGGCCGAGCGCGTCGCGCGCCTCGAAGCGACCGT
>NZ_JAAGPE010000104.1:0-28671 GCF_017104605.1 Burkholderia sp. Ac-20384
TGCTCGCGCTCCTCGCCGATGGCGAGGCATGGTCGAGCTCCGCGCTGGCACTGGCCCTCGGCACGAGCCAGCGCACCGTGCAGCGCGCACTCGACGCGCTCGCCGAAGCCGACAAGGTCCAGGCGCTCGGGCACGGCCGCGCGCGCCGCTGGATGACGCCGCCGCTGCCCGGTTTCGCGACGACCTTGTTACTCCCTGCCCCGCTGCCGGGCGATTAGGATGACCTCACCGAACGACGAGGTGACGAACATGAAACGCTCCAGTGCAGACATCCTTCGCGAATACGGCCCGTTTCCGGGCGTCGACGGCGTACACGGCGTCACGTACGACGGGCAGTACGTGTGGTACGCGTCCGGCGACAAGCTGAATGCGCTCGACCCGGAACGCGGCACGACCGTCCGCTCGCTCGACGTCGCCGCGCATGCGGGCACGGCGTTCGACGGCCGCCACCTGTACCAGATCGTCGAGGACCGCATCGAGAAGATCGATCCCGAATCGGGCCGCGTGCTCGCGACGATTCCCGCCCCCGGCAATGGCGGCGATTCTGGGCTGGCCTGGGCCGAAGGCGCGCTGTGGGTCGGCCAGTACCGCGAACGCAAGATTCATCAGGTGGATCCGCAATCGGGCGCCGTGCTGCGCACGATCGAATCGAACCGCTTCGTCACCGGCGTGACGTGGGTCGACGGCGAGCTGTGGCACGGCACCTGGGAAGCCGACCAGGCCGACCTGCGGCACATCGATCCGCGCACGGGCCAGGTGCTCGAGCAGATCGACATGCCGGCCGGTGTCGGCGTATCGGGGCTCGAATCCGACGGCCACGACCGCTTCTACTGCGGCGGCGGCAACAGCGGCACGCTGCGCACCGTGCGTCGGCCCGCGCGGGCGCGGGCGTCAGGCAACAACGCGGGAGCAGCGCCCGATTCGGCCGACGAATGATCCGCCGCCTGCCGTGATCGGTCCCGGGCGCAGCACGCCTGCGCCCCGCCCTGCGCCGAGTGCAGGAATGAACAAGACGACGCCGCGACCGCATGGCTAAGATGCGCGTTCGTCAGTCATGTGTTCGGAGCGGTCGATGCAGCGCGGTGTGGTCTATGGTGTTCTGGCAGGTGCCCTGTGGGGCATGGTGTTTCTCGTTCCGCGGCTGCTGACCGACTTCTCGCCGCTGCTGCTGAGCGCCGGCCGCTACGCGATGTACGGCCTCGTGTCGTTGGCAGCCGCGCTGCCGGCCGCCCGCTCGCTGCTCGCGCGGCTGACCCGCGAGGATCTCGTCGCGCTGGTCAGGCTCGCGGTCGTCGGCAACGTCGCGTACTACATGCTGCTGTCCGGCGCCGTGCACCTGATCGGCATCGCGCCCAGTTCGCTGATCGTCGGCGTGCTGCCCGTCACGGTCACGCTCGCGGGCCTCGGCGACCACGGCGCCGTGCCGTTGCGGCGGCTCGCTGCCCCGCTCGCGCTGGTGATCGCGGGCATCGTCTGCATCAACATCGACCTGTTCACGTCCGAAGCCGCGCATGCGACGACGCTCGGCCAGAAGCTCGCCGGCATCGCCTGCGCTGCGGGCGCGCTCGCGAGCTGGACCTGGTATGCGGTCGCGAACGCACGCTACCTGCAGCGCCATCATCATTTCGGCGGCAACGAGTGGTCGGTGCTGTGGGGTGTCGTGACGGGCCTGATCGGCGGGCTCGTCTGGATCGCGATTCTCGCGCTGCCGGCCGGCACTGTGCAGGCAGCGGTCCCGGCGTCGCGCTGGCAACTGTTCTGGCTGCTGAACCTCGTGCTCGCGATCGGCGCGTCGTGGCTCGGCAACGGGCTGTGGAATGCCGCGTCGAAGCGGCTGCCGCTCACGCTGTCGGGCCAGTTGATCGTGTTCGAAACCGTGTTCGCGATGCTTTACGCATTCGTGTACGACCAGCGGATGCCGCATACGCTCGAGATCGCCGCACTGGTGCTGCTGCTCGCGGGCGTCTACGGATCGGTGCGGCAGCACGGCGACACGCCTGCCGGCGGCGATACGCCGGGAAGCGCGCCGGCAAACGCGAACGCCGCGGCCCACTGAGCGCCGCGGCGTTTGATCAGACGAATCGGGGAGAAAGGCGCGGATCGCCCGCGTCAGCGCGCGTCCTTGTGCATCCACTTGCGGCCCTCGATGGAGCCGTCGCGGCGCGACTTGTCGACGCGACGCTGGCGCGCAAGCTTCGGATCGACGATCAACGGGCGGTAGATCTCGACGCGGTCGTGGTCGGCGAGCGGCGCGTCGAGCGGCGCAAGTTTGCCGTACACGCCCGTCTTCGCGTTCGCGAGATCGATTTCCGGGTGCAGCGCGAGTACGCCGCTCGCATCGATCGCCGAACGAACGGTCGCCCCTTCGGGCAGCGACAGCGGAATCAGCGTCTGGCGATCCGGCAGCGCGTAGCAGACTTCGATCGACAGCATCGCGTCACCCCTTCCCGTAGCGCTGGTCGGCGCGCTTCACGAACGAATCGACGAACGTGTTCGCGATATGGCTGAACACGGGCCCGATGATCTTCTCGAGCAGGATGCTCGAGAACTCGTAGTGCAGCGCGAATTCGATCTTGCAGGCATCGGCACGCAGTGCCGTGAAGCGCCACGCGCCCGTGAACTTCTTGAACGGGCCGTCCGTGAACTCCATGTCGATCCGCGTCGGGCGCTGCTGCGTGTTGCGCGTCGCGAAATGCTGCTTGATGCCTTTGAAGTTGATGTCGATGCGCGCTTCCATCCCGCTCTCGTCCTGACGGCGAACCTCGACGCCGCCGCACCAGGGCAGGAAATTGGGGTAGTCGGCCACGTCGGTGACGAGGTCGAACATCTGTTCCGCCGAATGACGGATCAATACGGTTTTCTGGACATCTGCCATAAATCGCGCGGCATCGCTTAAGGTGAGAACGCAAGCCGGGCGATTCCCGCCCCGCTTTGCTAAAATCGTGATTTTAAACGAGTTGGCCCGATCCTTTCATGAGCATCATCGACAACAGGAAAGCGCACTTCGATTATCACATCGAGGAACGCTACGAGGCGGGGCTCGTGCTCGAGGGCTGGGAAGTCAAGGCGCTGCGCGCCGGGCGCGGCCAGATCAGGGAAGGTTACGTCGTGATCAAGCACGACGAGATCTTCCTGATCGGTACCCATATCAGCCCGCTGCCCGAGGCTTCGACCCACATCACGCCCGACCCGGTTCGCACGCGCAAGCTGCTGCTGCACCGCGAGGAAATCAAGAAACTGATCGGCAAGGTCGAGCAGCGTGGCTACACGCTCGTGCCGCTGAACTTCCACTACAAGGGCGGTCGCGTGAAGTGCGACATCGCGCTCGCGAAGGGCAAGAAGCTGCACGACAAGCGCGAAACCGAGAAGAAGCGCGACTGGGAACGCGAAAAGGCACGCATCATGCGCGCCGGCACCTGACCTGTGCGACACGCATCACAAACGACACGGCCCGCTCGAAGCGGGCCGTGTTGCTTTGGGCGATGTGAATCTTGCAGGCCGGCTGCCCGGCAGCGGCCGGATCGGCACGCTGCGCGCCCACCGCCCGTCTCGACTGAAGAAAGGTACCGATGACGGCGCCACACGGGTATCTCCCGCGTCCCGGCTGCGCGACGATTCGCCGCACGCCGATTGCATGCGGCGACCGCCTGCGCACCGCGCAGGTCCGACTCAGGCCTTCCCGCCCGAAGCCGCCCCGGCGCTCTTGACGATCGTCAGTGCCGACGAGATCGCGGTGCCGAGATCCGACAGGTTCGACGGCACGATCAGCGTGTTGCCCTGCTTTGCGAGATTCGAGAACGCGCTGACATACTGCTCGGCAACCTTCAGGTTCACCGCGTCCATCCCGCCCTGCGATTGCATCGCGTTCGCGATCTTCTGGATCGCTTGCGCGTTCGCTTCAGCCACCGCCAGAATCGCAGCGGCCTCGCCCTGCGCCTGGTTGATCGCGGCCTGTCGCTCGCCTTCGGATTTCTGGATCGCCGCTTCGCGCGCGCCCGACGCGAGGTTGATCTGCTCCTGCTTGCGACCTTCGGAGGCCGCGATCAGCGCACGCTTTTCACGCTCCGCGGTGATCTGCGCCTGCATCGCGTGCAGGATTTCCTTCGGCGGCGTCAGGTCCTTGATCTCGTAGCGCAGAACCTTCACCCCCCAGTTCGCCGCGGCCTGATCGAGCGCCGACACGATGTTGTGGTTGATGAAATCGCGCTCCTCGAACGTCTGGTCGAGTTCGAGCTTGCCGACCACCGAGCGCAACGTCGTTTGCGCGAGCTGCGTGATCGCGAGCACGAAGTTGCTCGACCCGTACGACGCCTTCATCGGATCGGTCACCTGGAAGTACAGCACGCCGTCGACCTGCAGCTGCGTGTTGTCGCGCGTGATACAGACCTGGCTCGGCACGTCGAGCGGAATTTCCTTCAGCATGTGGCGGTACGCAATGCGATCGACGAACGGCAGCACGATGTTCAGGCCGGGCGACAGTGTCGCGTGATAGCGACCGAAGCGTTCGAGCACCCACGCATGCTGCTGCGGCACGATCTTCACCGTCTTCGACACGATCACGATCGCGATGACGAGCAGAACTACCCAGATGATCAGCGAATCCATGAAGTATTCCCTCCTTGTTGTATTGGCGGACGATCAGCCCGCGGGTTTCGCCACGACCACGAGACAATTGCCGCGCACGGCACTCACCTGATACACGCGCGCATCGTCGCGCTCGCCGTTCTCGAGCTCGACGTCCCAATCGGCGCCGCGATACTGCACGCGCGCGCGGCCGTCACGCCATGCGTCGACCGTGACGGTCGCGCCGATATCGAGATTGACGTCGGGATTCGTCGACGTGTCGCGCTTCTGCTTGCGGCCGAGCCCCGAACGCCGCAACACGATCATCGCGACGATCGCGACCACAGCCGCCACGCCAAACTGCACATGCGGCGCGAAACCGGCCAGCTGCAGCAGCCCGCCCGCGAGAAAGCCGAGCGCGATCATCAGCAGGTAGAACGTACCCGTCAGCAACTCGGCGACGACCAGCACGCCCACCGCGACCCACCAGAACAGATGCCCCGACATCATTGTGGTCTCCAGAAAAACATCTCCCACGTTCACTTGCGTGGCATAGAACCAGAATACGCGCTGAAGCGCTGTTCCGGATCGATTTGTTCGCGGCTCCCGAGAGAGCGGTCGGCACGCTTGGGGCGGCCCGGTTCGTACCGACAAACAAAAACACCCCGGTGTCTACCGGGGTGTTTATAGCATGAACCTTGCAATTTGCCTTCATTAAAGGAGCAGCAGCGCCGCTCCTTCGTCGATGGCAATACCGACCGTTACTTCCGGTTGGCGGCGAGCGCCTGCCACGTGTCGATGATCGTGTCGGGGTTCAGCGAGATCGACACGATGCCTTCGTCCGTCAGCCATTGCGCGAAGTCCGGGTGATCGGACGGGCCCTGGCCGCAGATACCGACGTACTTGCCCATCTTGCGGCAGGTATCGATCGCGCGCTTCAGCAGGAACTTGACCGCCGGGTCGCGTTCGTCGAAGTCGACAGCCAGCAGTTCCATACCCGAATCGCGGTCGAGGCCGAGCGTGAGCTGCGTGAGGTCGTTCGAGCCGATCGAGAAACCGTCGAAGAACTGCAGGAAGTCTTCGGCGAGAATCGCGTTGGTCGGGACTTCGCACATCATCACGAGGCGCAGGCCGTTTTCGCCGCGCTTCAGGCCGAACTTCTCGAGCAGGCCGACGACACGCTCCGCCTGCTTCACGGTACGCACGAACGGCACCATGATCTCGACGTTGGTCAGGCCCATCTCGTCGCGCACGCGCTTCAGTGCACGGCACTCCATCTCGAACGCCTGCGCGAAGTCTTCAGCGATGTAACGCGACGCGCCGCGGAAGCCCAGCATCGGGTTTTCCTCGTCCGGCTCGTAACGCGAACCGCCGATCAGCTTCTTGTACTCGTTCGACTTGAAGTCGGACAGACGCACGATGACAGGCTTCGGATAGAACGCCGCCGCGATCGTCGCGACACCTTCCGTCAGCTTGTCGACGTAGAACTGACGCGGCGATGCGTGACCGCGCGCGACGCTCTCGACGGCCTTCTTCAGGTCCTGATCGATGTTCGGGTACTCGAGAATCGCCTTCGGGTGAACGCCGATGTTGTTGTTGATGATGAACTCGAGACGCGCGAGACCCACGCCGCCGTTCGGCAGTTGCGAGAAGTCGAACGCGAGCTGCGGGTTGCCGACGTTCATCATGATCTTGACCGGGATTTCCGGCAGTTCGCCGCGCTGCACTTCCGTGACTTCCGTCTCGAGCAGGCCGTCGTAGATCTTGCCTTCGTCGCCTTCCGCGCACGACACGGTAACCAGCGCGCCGTCCTTCAGGATGTCGGTCGCATCGCCGCAGCCGACGACTGCCGGCACGCCGAGTTCACGCGCGATGATCGCCGCGTGGCAGGTGCGGCCACCACGGTTCGTGACGATCGCGGCTGCACGCTTCATCACCGGCTCCCAGTTCGGGTCGGTCATGTCGGCCACCAGCACGTCGCCCGGCTGCACGCGTTCCATTTCCGACGGATCCTGGATCACGCGCACGGGGCCCGCACCGATCTTCTGGCCGATCGCACGACCCGTTGCGAGCACCTGCGACTGGCCCTTCAGCTTGAAGCGTTGCTCGGCCTTGCCGGTCGCCTGGCTCTTCACGGTTTCCGGGCGTGCCTGCAGGATGAAGATCTTGCCGTCGCGGCCGTCCTTGCCCCACTCGATGTCCATCGGACGCTGGTAGTGCTTCTCGATGATGACCGCGTACTTCGCCAGCTCGATCACGTCTTCGTCGGTGATCGAGTAGCGGTTGCGCTGCTCGTGCGGCACGTCGACCGTCTTCACGCGGCCCGGCTCGCCCGGCTGCGTGAATTCCATCTTGATCAGCTTGGAGCCGATCGAGCGGCGGATGATCGGGTACTTGTCCTGTGCGAGCGTCGTCTTGAACACATAGAACTCGTCCGGGTTCACTGCGCCCTGCACGACGGTTTCGCCCAGGCCGTAGCTCGACGTGATGAACACGGCGTCCTTGAAGCCCGATTCGGTGTCGATCGTGAACATCACGCCGGCGGCGCCGACGTCCGAGCGGACCATGCGCTGCACGCCGGCCGACAGGGCGACTTCCGCGTGCGTGAAGCCCTTGTGCACGCGATACGAGATCGCACGGTCGTTGTACAGCGACGCGAACACGTGCTTCATGCGGTCGAGCACGTCTTCGATGCCGACGACGTTCAGGTACGACTCCTGCTGGCCGGCGAACGATGCGTCGGGCAGGTCTTCCGCGGTCGCGGACGAACGCACGGCAAACGACAGCTCGCCCGGCGAGCTGTTCTTCAGGATTTCGAACTGCTCACGGATTTCCTGCTCGAGACGTGCCTGCATCGGCGCGTCGACGATCCACTTGCGGATTTCGGCCCCGGCTTCGGCGAGCGCCTTCACGTCGTCGATGTCGAGCGACTCGAGACGCTTGGCGATGCGGTCGGTAAGGTCGTTGTGCGTGAGGAAATCGCGGAACGCGAGCGCGGTCGTGGCGAAACCGGTGGGTACGCGAACGCCTGCTTCGGAAAGCTGGCTGATCATTTCGCCAAGCGACGCATTCTTGCCGCCGACAATCTCCACATCGGTCATCCGCAACTGCTCGAACGGAATTACATACGCCTGGTCCTTTGCGACGTTTGCTGCGTTAGTCATACAAGCCCCTAAGTGTGAAAAAAATGCTCGATTGCGCAAGTGGGCTTGGACGCGGGCGCTTGCAAAAAGGCGCGGCGCGTCTTGCGCAACCTGTTGGAGAAACAATCGCAGCGGCGGATAATCTTCCGACCCGATTTGCAAAAATCCCGGCAGAAGGGCGATATTTGCAGACAAATCGCCAAACTTGCCGGGAATTTTGGAATCGAGCGGCGAAGCCTGGGGCGCCGATCGCGCCCTGCCCCCGCAATTGCTTATCCAACAGGTTGCCGCTATTCTACCGTGCCGGCTGCCGGATGTGGCGCGACCTTGTCACTGCGTCTGGAGGCGGACCTCCAGCCGCCCGCGCAACCGCCCTTCACGTTCGACGCCCAGATTCATGCTGCCTACCGTATTCATCGTCTCCGACGGCACCGGGATCACTGCCGAAACCTTCGCGCACTCGATCCTCTCCCAGTTCGACCAGAAATTCCGTCTCGTGCGCGTGCCGTTCGTCGACTCGCTCGACAAGGCCTATGCGACCGTCGAGAAGATCAACGAGGCCGCCGTGCACGACGGCCGCCGCGCGATCGTGTTCACGACGCTCGTCGACAGCGAGTCGAACGACATCGTCAAGCGCTCGAACGCACTCGTGCTCGACATGTTCCAGCGTTTCGTCGAACCACTCGAGCAGGAGCTCGAGCTCAAATCGAGCCACGCGATGGGCCGCGGCCACCAGAATGCGGATACCGAGGAATACAAGACCCGGATCGAGGCGATCAACTTCTCGCTCGCGCACGACGACGGCCAGTCGAACCGCAACCTGTCGGAAGCCGACGTGATCCTCGTCGGCGTGTCGCGCAGCGGCAAGACGCCGACGAGCCTCTATCTCGCCATGCAGTACGGCGTGAAGGCAGCCAACTATCCGCTGATTCCGGAAGATTTCGAGCGCGGCAAGCTGCCGTCGGCGCTCGCCGCGTACAGCGAGAAGCTGTTCGGGCTGTCGATCGACCCGCAGCGCCTGTCCGAGATCCGTAACGAGCGCCGGCCGGGCAGCAAGTACGCGGCGCCCGAGAACTGTCGCTACGAGATCAACGAAGCGGAAGCGATGATGCGCCGCGAGGGGATCAAGTGGCTGTCGTCGACGCACAAGTCGATCGAGGAAATCGCGACGACGATCCTGCAGGAAATCCGCCTCGACCGGCAGTCGTACTAAGACTGGGTGCTGGCGGCCGCGGGGTCGCCGCCGGAAACAAAAAGGCCGCGTCGAACGCGGCCTTTTTCATGGTGCGGAGCAAGCACGCGTGCGGCGTCACGCACGCCGCTGCTGACGCACCTGCTCGAACAGGCAGACCGCAGCCGCGGCCGCGACGTTCAGCGACTCCATCCCGCCCGGCTGCGGGATCGTCACGCGATGCGTGGCCGCGTCGCGCCAGAACGCCGACACGCCGGCCCCCTCGTTGCCGAACACCCAGGCAACCGGCCCCGACAGGTCGCAGTCATAGACCGCCTGCGCGCCGTGCGAGTCGGTCAGCGCGACCGGCACATCGAGGCGCTCGGCGAGCGCGCCGGCTTCGACGTCCTCGTGGATCGACAGCAGGAAATGCGCCCCCATGCCCGAGCGCAGCACCTTCGACGACCATGCGTACGCGGTACCCGGCGCACAGAACACGTGACGCACGCCTGCGGCCGCCGCGCTGCGCAGGATCGAGCCGACGTTGCCGGCGTCCTGCACGCCGTCGAGCACGACCGACGACTGCGTCACGCGCGCAGGCAGCGGCTCCGCCGGCCGGTCGACGAGCAGCAGGAAGCCGACGCCGTTGACGACGTTCGACAACTGCCCGAACAGCGCGTCGGGCAGCGTGACGATCCGTTGCGCATCGATGCGCGCGACGATCGCCTGGGCCTCCCCGTGGCCGAGTGCGCCTTCGGTCGTGACGCACAGCTCGGGTGTCGCACCCGTGTCGAGGTACGCGCTTGCGAGATGGAATCCTTCGAGCAGCGCCTGACCGCCGCGGCGCTGATGGGACGTCGAACCCGCGAGCGCCTTCAGGCGCTTGTACAGCGGGTTGTCGCGGGAAGTAATGCTTTTCATCGAATCAGGTCGAGTGCCGCACGAACCGGCGCGAACGAGCGCCGATGGGCTTCGCACGGGCCATGCTCGCGCAGTGCGGCAAGGTGTTTCACGGTGCCGTAGCCCGCATGCACGTTGAAGCCGTACACGGGGAAGCGTTCGTGCAGGTCGACGAGCATGCGGTCACGCGTGACCTTCGCGAGGATCGACGCGGCCGAGATGCTCGGCACGAGCGCGTCGCCGCTGACGATCGCCTCGGCGCGTACCGTCAGCGTCGGGCAGCGGTTGCCGTCGATCTGCGCGAGCGTCGGCAGGACCGACAGCCCTTCGACCGCCCGCTTCATCGCGAGCATCGTTGCGTGCAGGATGTTCAGCGTGTCGATCTCGTCGACGCTCGCCGATGCGACGCAATACGACAGCGAGCGCGCGACGATCAGCTCGTACAGCGCATCGCGCTTCTTCGCGGACAGCGCCTTCGAATCGTCGAGCCCGTCGATCGGCTGCGCCGGATCGAGGATCACCGCGGCGGCCACCACCGGCCCCGCGAGCGGTCCGCGGCCCGCTTCGTCGACGCCGCAGACGATCTCGTCGGGACGGCTGAAATCGAACCCGCCCTGCTCGTCGCTCGACGCGCGACGGCGTGGTGCACGTACTGCGGTCATGCGCGCCCCTTGCGTTGTTCGAGCACGCGCACGACGGCTTCGGCCGCCTTCGCGGCCGTGTTCTGCCGCAGCGAAAGATGCATTTCGGTAAATATTTCGGTCAGCGTACGGCGGTTCGCGTCGTCGCGCAGCTGCGTGAGCGTCGCATCGGCGAGCGCCTCGGGCGTCGCGAAATGCTGCAGCAGCTCGGGCACGACGAAACGCCCCGCCAGGATATTCGGCAAGCCGACGTACGGCAGGTAACCCTGCCGGCGCATGATCTGCCCGGTCAGCCAGGGCACCTTGTACGAGATCACCATCGGCTTCTTCAGCAGCGCGGCTTCCAGCGTGACCGTGCCGCTCTTCACGAGGATCGCATCGGCAGCCGTCATCGCGACCTGCGAGCGGCCGTCGGTGATCGTCAGCGCGAGCTTCGGATGCGCGTCGACGAGCGGCTGCAGCAGCGCGCGCAGCGCAGGCGTCGCCGCCGGCATCACGAACCGCACGCCGGGCTCGCGCTGCTGCATCAGCGCCATCGCCGCGAAGAACGTCGGGCCGATCAGCGCGATTTCCGAGCGCCGGCTGCCCGGCAGCACCGCGATCACCGGGCCGTCGGCCGGCAGTCCGAGCGCGATGCGCGCACCGTGCGTGTCGGGTTCGAGCGGAATCTCGTCGGCGAGCGGATGGCCGACGTAGGTCGAGGCAACGCCTGCCTTGTCGAGAATCGCCGGTTCGAACGGGAACAGGCACAGCATGTGGTCGACGGACTTCGCGATCTTCTTGATCCGGCCGCCGCGCCATGCCCAGATCGACGGGCACACGAAGTGGATCGACGGGATGCCCGCGTCGCGCGCGGCTTGTTCGACGTTGAAGTTGAAGTCGGGCGCGTCGACGCCGATGAACGCGTCCGGCCGCTCGGCGAGCAACTGGCGCTTCAGCTCGCCGCGAATCCGCAGGATCTCGGGAATCTGGCCCAGCGCCTCGACATAGCCGCGCACGGTCAGCTTGTCCATCTGCCAGTGCGAGTCGAAGCCCTGCGCGATCATCCGCTGCCCGCCGATCCCGTAGTACTGGGCCGATTCGGGCAGCCGCTCGCGCAGCCCGCCGAGCAGCGACGCGCCGAGCAGGTCGCCCGACGGTTCGCCGGCCACCATCGCGAGCCGGAGCTGAGAGGTCGGAAGCGGCATCGCTTAGCGGATGATGCCGCGTTGCGACGCGTCGATGAACTCGACGAGCGTCTTCACGGCTGCGTCGCCCTCGCCGCCCGCGGCGGCCAGCTCGCGCAACTGCACTTTCGCTTCCTCGAACGACAGGCCGTTCTTGTACAGCAGACGGTACGCGCTGCGCAGCGCGGAGATCGCGTCGGGCGAGAAACCGCGCCGGCGCAATCCTTCGACGTTGATCCCGTGCGGCTCGGCCTTGTTGCCAGCCGCGATCACGAACGGCGGAATGTCCTGCACGAGCGCGGACGCGCCGCCCAGCATCGAGTGCGCACCGATACGCACGAACTGGTGGACGCCCGACATCCCGCCGACGATCGCCCAGTCGCCGATCTCGACGTGGCCGGCCATCTGTGCGTTGCTCGACAGGATCACGTGGTTGCCGACGGTGCAGTCATGACCGATGTGCACATAGGCCATGATCCAGTTGTCGTCACCGAGCGTCGTCACGCCGACGTCCTGCACGGTACCCGTGTGGATCGTCGTGAATTCGCGGATCGTGTTGCGGTTGCCGATCACGAGCTTCGTCGGCTCGTCCTTGTACTTCATGTCCTGCGGACGACCACCGACCGACGCGTAATGGCCGATGCGGTTGTCCTCGCCGAGCGTCGTATGGCCTTCGATCACGCTGTGCGAGCCGATCGTCGTCCGCGCGCCGATCGTGACATGCGGACCGACGATCGCGTACGGACCGATCTCGACCGATTCGTCGATCTGCGCGCCCGGTTCGACAATCGCGGTGGGATGAATCCTGGTCATGCGCCGTTGCCTCTCGATGTGATGTGTCGCGTTGCGTTGCCTGTCCGTGCCGCGTCGCTCAGGGCGCCACGTCGGTCGTCTTGACCGTGCACATCAGCTCGGCTTCCGCCGCCACCTTGCCGTCCACTTCCGCCACCGCCTTGAACTTCCAGATGCCGCGGATGTAGCGTTCGAACGTCACGTTCAGAATCAGTTGGTCGCCCGGCTCGACCGGACGCTTGAAGCGCGCGCCGTCGATCCCGACGAAGTAGTACAGCGTGTTCTCCGGATCCTTCGGCTGCTCTTCCGAGAAGGTCAGCAGCGCCGCAGCCTGCGCAAGCGCTTCGAGAATCAGCACGCCCGGCATCACCGGCCGCTTCGGGAAATGCCCCTGGAAGTACGGCTCGTTGATCGACACGTTCTTCAGCGCTTTGATTCCCTTGTGCGGTTCGAGTTCGAGCACGCGATCGACGAGCAGAATCGGGTAGCGATGCGGCAGCAGCGTGAGGATCTTGTGGATGTCGAGATTGATTTTTTCAGTGCTCATGATGGTTCGTCTCACGCAGAGGCTGCGCGGTGGTGATGCAAAGGCTGAAGCGGGCCGCCGTGCGGCCCAGTCTGGCAAACCGGGCCGGTTGCGCTGGCCGTACCCGGTTCGAGGTCTCGCATGATGCGCTCAGGCGTCCGTGCCGCCCTGGGCGGCGAGCGCGGCTTCGAGCGCCTTGATGCGCTCGCGCAGCTTGTCGAGGTTGCGCACGAGCGCGGCGCTCTTGTTCCATTCGCCGTGGTCGACGGCTGGGAACGCGCTGGTATAGATGCCGGCCTTCGGCAGCGACTTCGATACGCCCGATTTTGCGGTGATGATGACATAGTCGCCGAGCGTCACGTGGCCGGCGATCCCCGCCGCACCGCCGATCATGCAGTGGCGGCCGATCGTCGTGCTGCCCGCGATCCCGGCGCTGCCGGCGATCACCGTGTAGGCGCCGATCCGGCAGTTGTGGCCGATCTGCACCTGGTTGTCGATCTTCACGCATTCTTCGATGACGGTATCCGCCATCGCGCCGCGGTCGATCGTCGTGTTCGCGCCGATCTCGACGTCCGGCCCGATCGTGACGCCGCCGACCTGCGGGATCTTGACCCAGCTGCCGGTGCGCGCGTCGCCGTCGCCGACGAAATCCGGCGCGAAGCCGAAGCCGTCGGAGCCGATCACGGCGCCCGCATGGATGATCGCGCGCGGGCCGACCTTGCAGCCGTGGTACACCGACGCGTTCGGATACAGGTGCGAGCCCGCGCCGATCGTCGTGCCGCGGCCGACGAATACGTTCGCATCGAGCTGCACGCCGTCTTCGATCACAGCACCGGCCTCGACCGTCACGTGCGGGCCGATCACCGCGCTCGCGGCGACCTGCGCGGCCGGATCGATCGTCGCGCTAGGATGCACGCCGGCGGCACGCTGCGGCGTGGCCAGGTCGATGAACATCTGCGCGACGCGCGCGAAGTACGCGTACGGATTCGGCGTGACGATGAAGTTGCGACCGCCAGCGGCCGCGCCCAGCTTTTCCAGATCCTTCGGCGCGATCAGCACCGCGCCGGCGCGGGTCGACTCGACCTGCGACAGGTACTTCGGATTCGCGAGGAACGCGAGTTGCTGCGGGCCTGCCTGGTCGAGCGGTGCGAGCCCGCCCACCTTGCACTGTGCGTCGCCGGCGATCTCGCCGCCGAACCGCTTTACGAGTTCCTCAAGCGTCAATGCCATTCGTCGTCTGCTCCGTTCAGTTCGTCGAGCCGGACGCGAGCGCCTTGAGCACCTTGTCGGTGATGTCGATGCGCGGGCTGACGTACACGGCTTCCTGCACGATCAGGTCGTAATTCTGCTGCTCGGCGATCTGCTTGATGACCTTGTTCGCACGTTCGAGCACGGCCGCCAGTTCCTCGTTGCGGCGCTGGTTCAGGTCTTCGCGGAACTCGCGCTGCTTGCGCTGGAAGTCGGTATCGAGCTGGGCGAGATCGCGCTGCTTCTGCGCGCGATCGGCCGCCGACAGCGACGCGCCATTCTTGTCCAGCGAATCGGACATCGACTTCAGGCGCGCCGCCAGATCCTGCAGATCCTTGTCACGCTTCGCGAACTCGGCTTCGAGCTTCGTCTGCGCCGCCTTCGCGGGCACCGACTCGCGCAGGATCCGATCCGAATTGACTGCCGCGATGCGGGCGACGTCCTGTGCGTGCACCGTTGCCGCGCCCAAGGCCAGCGCAACGGTCAGCGCGCACATCACTCGTTTCGAAAACTTACCGGTTAGCAAAATTACCCTCTCGTTGCTGTTGTCATGCGTTCGGTCAGAACGCCGTCCCGATCTGGAACTGGAATTTCTGGTACTGGTCGCCTTCGTGCTTCTGCAGCGGGAAGCCGAGGCTCAGCTTCAGCGGGCCGATCGGCGAGATCCACGCGAGACCCACACCGTAGCCGTAACGCAGGCCGTTGGCGCCCGTACTCGTGCCGCCCGGCGCGTTGCCCCACACGTTACCGCCGTCGAGGAACGTGAACACGCGCAGCGTGCGGTCGTAGCCCGTGCCCGGCAGCGGGAACGTCAGTTCGATGTTGCCGACGAGCATCTTCGAACCGCCGATCGGGTCGTTCGTCTTCGTGTCGCGCGGGCCCAGCGAGCTCGGCTCGTAGCCACGCACGGAGCCGATACCGCCCGCGTAGTAGTTCTTGAAGATCGGGTACGGGTTGCCGATACCGTTACCGTAGCCGCCCTGCAGGTTCATGCCGAGGATGAAGCCGCGCGAGAACGAATAGTAGTACTGGGCCTGCAGGTCGGCCTTGTAGTACTGGATCTTGCCGACCGGCACGCCGTACTCCATGTTCGCCTGCGTGAAGTAGCCGCGGCTCGGAATCAGCGCGCTGTCACGCGCGTCGCGCGACCACGCGATCGTCAGCGGCACCGTGTTCGACACGCGGCCGAACTGGTTCACGTAATCCTGGTAGCTCTGCGGCGTGTTCGAATCGACGTCGAGACGGTTCTGCTCGAAGCCCGCGCCGAAGTAGACGGTGTCGACTTCCGAGAACGGGATGCCGAACTTCAGGTTGCCGCCCGCGCTGATGATCCGGAAGCTCGAGCTCGTCGAATAGTAAAGCGGCTGGTACGTGCGGTAGTAGACGTCCGTGATCCGCTTGATGCCGTCGACCGTGAAATACGGGTCGACCTGCGTGACGGTCAGCGTACGGTAGCTCTTTGCGGTGTTGACGTTCACCGACAGGCTGGTACCCGAACCGAACACGTTGTCCTGCGACACGCCGGCCGACAGCACGACCTTGTCCGTCGACGAGAAGCCGGCACCCAGCGTGATCGCGCCGGTCGGCTTTTCATCGACCTTCACGTTCACGTCGACCTGGTCGTTCGTACCTTCGACCGGCACCGTCGTCACGTCGACGTTGGTGAAGTAGCCGAGACGGTTCACGCGATCCTTCGACAGCGCGAGGCGGTTCGAATCGAACCACGAGCTTTCGAGCTGGCGCATTTCGCGACGCACCACTTCGTCGCGCGTACGCGTGTTGCCGACAACGTTGATGCGGCGCACGTACACACGGCGGCTCGGATCGACGACGAGGTTCAGGTTCACCTTGTGGTTCGCCTGGTCGATGTCCGGCTGCGCGTTGACGGTCGCGAATGCGTAACCGTACTCACCGAGCTTGTCGACGATCGACTTGGTGGTCTGTTGCAGCTTTTCGGCCGAGAAGCGATCGCCCGGCTTGATCTTGATCAGCTTGTTGAGTTCGGCTTCGCGATCGAGCAGGTTGCCCGACAGCTTGATGCCCGACACCGTGTACGGCTCGCCTTCGTGCAACGTGACCGTCAGGTACATGTCCTTCTTGTCGGGCGAGATCGACACCTGGGTCGAATCGATGTTGAACTCGAGATAGCCGCGGTTCAGGTAGTACGAGCGCACCGCTTCGAGGTCGCCCGTGAGCTTTTCCTTCGAGTACAGGTCGTTCTTCGTGTACCAGGAGAACCAGTTCGGCGTCGACAGCTGCATCTCGTCACGCAGCGTGCTCGTCTTGAACGCCTTGTTGCCGATGAAGTTGATCTGGCGGATCTTCGCGCTCGGGCCTTCGGCCACCGCGAACAGGATCGACACGCGGTTCGCGTCGACCGGCGTGACCGTCGTCTTGACCTCGGCCGCGTAGAAGCCGCGCGTGAGGTACTGGCGCTTGAGCTCCTGCTCCGCCTTGTCGACGAGCGCCTTGTCGTAGTAGCGGCCGTCGGCGAGGCCGACTGCGCGCAGCGCCTTCGTCAGGTTGTCCTTGTCGAATTCCTTCGTGCCGGTGAAGTCGATCGACGCAATGGCCGGACGCTCCTGCACCTGCACGATCACGACGTTGCCCTGGGTGGCGATGCGTACGTCGTTGAAGAAGCCCGTCGCGTACAGCGCGCGGATTGCTTCGGATGCCTTGTCGTCCGTGAAGGTATCGCCCTGCTTGATCGGCAGGTAGGCGAACACCGAACCCGCTTCGACGCGCTGCAGCCCCTCGATCTTGATGTCTTGCACCACGAACGGTGCCGCTGCATGCGCCGCGAGGCCGTGCGCGGCGAGCGCGGCCGCTGCAACTGTCTTAGGTACAAAGCGATGAGGTTTGAACAACATGCATCCCCAATATTTAGCTGCATCAAATCAGGCGGCTGCCCAGCGGCCGCCGCCTGACGCTTCAGAAATGGATTAACCGAGCCAGATCGTTGAACAGCGCGATCGCCGACAATGCGACGATGCAGATCAACCCGGCTCTTTGCAGAATCAGCTGCCAGCGCTCCGAGACGGCTTTCCCGGTCGCGGCTTCAACCGCATAATATAACAGATGCCCCCCGTCCAAAACGGGAATCGGCAACAAGTTCAGGACGCCAAGGCTAATGCTGACAAGGGCGAGGAACGACAGGAACGCCGACGGACCGAGCCGCGCGCTCTTGCCCGCGTAGTCCGCGATCGTCACCGGGCCGGACAGGTTCTTCAGCGACGCATTGCCCGTGATCATGCGCCCGAACATCTTCAGCGAATACACGGAGATGTCCCACGTGCGGTGCGCGCCGAGCCGCAGGCTGTCGATCGGCCCGTATCGCACGTCGACCGACGGCGCATGCATCGACAGCGCCGCGCCGATACGGCCGACCTGCTGCCCCGATTCGTCGTCGCGCTGCATCTGCGGCACGATCGACACCGCCTGCGCGGCGCCATTGCGCTCGACCTGCAGGTCGAGCGGCTTGCCCGCATGGTGTTTCACGAAATCGATGAAGCGTGACGCGCCGCCGATCGGCTTGCCGTCGAGCGCGACCAGCTTGTCGCCGGGCTTCAGGCCCGCCTGCTCCGCCGCGCTGCCGGGCTGCACCGACTCGACCGACAGCGTACCGCCGCCGGCCTCGAAGCCCAGATGGGCCATGAAATCGTCGTCGAGCTGACTTTCGGGAACATTGCGGAGGTCGACGCGGAAATCGAACGTCGTGTTGCCGTCGCGCGCGCCGAGCACGATCTCGCGGTGGTCGAACGCAGCCGCCAGCAGCTTCCAGCGCAGGTCCGACCACGACCGCACCGGTTCGGACTCGCCGCCCTGCGCGTTGCGGATCGACACGATCTTCTCGTTGCCGTCGAAGCCCGCGCGCGCCGCCACCGTGCCGGCGGCCGGCGGTGCGACGATCGCGGTCGGCTCGGTTACACCGGTGGCAAATACGATGGAAAACAGCGCAATTGCCAACAAGAAGTTGGCAATCGGGCCGGCTGCGACAATGGCGATGCGCTTGTAGACGGACTGCCGGTTGAACGCCTGGCCGAGCTCCTCGGGCGGGATGCCGGGGCCGGGATCGCGCTCGTCGAGCATCTTCACGTAGCCGCCGAGCGGCAGCGCCGACAGCGTCCACTCGGTGCCCGTCCTGCGGCTGACCCAGCGCGCGACAGGCTGGCCGAAGCCGATCGAGAAACGCAGCACCTTCACGCCGCACCAGCGCGCGACGCGATAGTGTCCGTACTCATGCACGACGACCAGCACCCCGATCGCCACCGCAAACGCGATCAGTTCGACCAGCACGTTCATGAGCACCCCATTCAGACAGTGCGCTCCACGCGTGGCGCAGGCGCTTTCGCAATGATCTCGGCGGCGAGGCGGCGTGCCTCGGCATCCGCCGCCAGGACGTCCTCGAGCCCGTCGGGCGTACGGTTCGGCAACGTGTTGAGCACGGCGTCGACCGTCGCCGCAATCGCCATGAAGCCGATGCGGCGCTCGAGAAACGCTTCGACCGCGACTTCGTTCGCCGCGTTCAATGCGGCGCTCGCGATGCCGCCTTCCTCAAGCGCCTTCAGCGCGAGCGCGAGGCACGGGAAGCGCGCGTAATCGGGCTTCTCGAACGACAGCTGGGCGATCTGCGCGAGGTCGAGCTGGTCGACGCCCGCATCGACACGCTCGGGGAACGCGAGCGCGTACGCGATCGGCGTGCGCATGTCGGGGTTGCCGAGCTGCGCGAGCACCGAGCCGTCGCGATACGACACGAGCGAATGGATCACGCTCTGCGGGTGGATCAGCACGTCGATCCGGTCGCCCGGCAGGCCGAAGATCCAGTGCGCCTCGATCACTTCGAGGCCCTTGTTCATCATTGTCGCCGAATCGACCGAGATCTTGCGGCCCATCACCCAGTTCGGATGCTTGCACGCCTCGTCCGGCGTCACGTCGACGAGCGTGGCCGGCTCGCGCGTGCGGAACGGGCCGCCCGACGCGGTCAGGATGATCTTCGAGATCCCGCCGTGCTCGGCCGCGTCGCGCGGCATGCACTGGAAGATCGCGTTGTGTTCGCTGTCGACCGGCAGCAGGATCGCGCCATGGTCGCGCACCGCGTCCATGAAGATCGCGCCCGACATCACCAGCGCTTCCTTGTTCGCAAGCAGGATGCGCTTGCCGGCGCGCGCGGCCGCGAGGCTCGGCGCCATGCCGGCCGCACCGACGATCGCCGCGACCACCGTGTCGCAGCCATCGCTCTTCGACACGTCGACGAGCGCCTGCGGCCCGTGCAGCACGGTCGTCTTGCTGCCCGCCGCGCGCAGTTTCGCGTCGACGTGCGCGGCCGTCGCGGCATCGCCGACCACCGCCACTTCGGGTGCGAAGCGCAGGCATTGCTCGACCAGCTTGTCGCCGTTGCGGTGTGCGGTCAGCGCATAGACCGAGAAGCGCTCGGGATGGCGCGCGACCACGTCGAGCGTGCTGTCTCCGATCGAGCCCGTGGAACCGAGCAATGTCAGACGTTTTTGCATAACAGAAATAATGGTTTAACCAAGCAGCAGCATCGCGAGCGGCAGCACCGGCAGCAGCGCGTCGACACGGTCGAGCACGCCGCCATGGCCAGGCAGCAGTCCGCTCGAATCCTTCACGCCCGCCTGCCGCTTCAGCAGCGACTCGAACAGGTCGCCGATCACGCTATACGCGACCAGCAGCGTCAGTGCGGCCCATGCGCCGGGCATCCCGTAGCGCACGGCGAACGCGGAAAACAGGGTCGGCTCGAACGCATGCGCGGCCATCGCGACACCGGCGACGACCATCACCGCGAGCCAGCCACCGATCGCGCCTTCCCAGCTCTTGCCGGGGCTGATCGTGATGGCCAGTTTACGCTTTCCAAAAGCCTTGCCCGCGAAGTATGCACCGATATCGGCGAGCCAGACGACCAGAAGCAGCGACAGCACGAACGGCACGCCCTGCGCACGCGCCGCGACGAGCGCATGCCAGCAGGCCGCAAAGACCACGAGGCCGGCCGCGAGCAGGAACGGCCGCCATGCGCCGCCCGCGAGCGCCGGCTTGCGCCGCAGCGTGAACGGGCCGACCAGCAGCCAGAACACGCCGGCTGCCATGAAAAGGGGACGGGACGAGGCCGCATCGACGCCGAGCGGCGCCGTTGCCGCGAGCGCCAGCGCCGCGACGACTGCATAGATGACCGGGCCGGCGCCGCCGAGCTTGAGCAGGCGCGCCCATTCCCACGCGGCGAACACGAGCACGACGCCAATCAGCGCGCCGAACGCGGTGAGCGGCGCGAACAGCGTCACTGGCAGCAGGACCGCCAGCATCACGATCGCCGTGATCACACGGGTTTTCAGCATGAAAGGGAGTCGGCGTTCTGCGATTGCGGTTCGAGCTGTGCGCTCGTGCGGCCGAAGCGGCGCTCGCGCTCCGTATACGACGCCATTGCGTCGGTCAGTGCCGCGCCGTCGAAATCCGGCCAGTATTTGTCGGTGAAATAGAATTCGGCGTACGCGAGTTGCCACAGCAGGAAGTTGCTGACGCGCTGCTCGCCACCGGTACGGATGAAAAGATCGGGCTCCGGCGCATAGGCCATCGCCAGGTGCGGCGCGAACGCGTCCTCGGTCACTTCGACCTCGCGCCCCTCGCGCACGGCCTGCTCGATGAGCTTCTTCGTCGCCTGCAGGATGTCCCACCGGCCGCCGTAGTTGGCCGCGATGGTGAGCGTAAGACGGGTATTGCGCGCCGTCTTGGTTTCGGCGCGGCGGATCAGTTCGCGGATGCGCGGCTCGAAACGGTCGAGATCGCCGACGACACGCAGGCGGATCCCGTTTGCGTGAAGCTTGCCGACCTCGCGCTCGAGCGCGGTGATGAAGAGGCGCATCAGGAACGACACTTCGTCGTTCGGACGGCGCCAGTTCTCCGAACTGAACGCGAACAGCGTCAGGTATTCGACGCCGGCGCGCGCGCAGCCTTCGACCACCGCCCGCACGGCATCGACGCCGCGGGTGTGCCCCGCGACGCGCGGCAAGCGGCGTTCGGTCGCCCAACGGCCGTTGCCGTCCATGATGATCGCGATGTGACGCGGCACGACGCCGACGTCAGGCACGCGAACGGTAGAGCTGGTATAGGTCATGGCCGTTGAGACAGTAATGCGGGAAGAAGGCGGCGCGCGAGGACGGTCGTCAGACCGTCATGATCTCGGCTTCCTTGCTCTGCACGAGCTTGTCGATTTCGGCAACGTGCTTGTCGGTCAGCTTCTGCACGTCGTCGCTCGCGCGGCGCTCGTCGTCTTCCGAGATTTCCTTGTCCTTCACGAGCTTCTTGAGCGCTTCGTTCGCGTCGCGACGCAGGTTGCGGATCGCGACCTTGGCCGTTTCGCCTTCGCTCTTCACGACCTTGGTCAGCTCGCGGCGGCGCTCTTCCGTCAGCGCGGGCATCGGCACGCGGATCTGGTCGCCGGACGTTGCCGGGTTCAGGCCGAGATCGGCTTCGCGAATGGCCTTCTCGACCTTCGCAACCATCGGCTTTTCCCACGGCTGCACACCGATCGTGCGCGCGTCGACGAGCGTCATGTTGGCAACCTGCGAAATCGGCACCATCGACCCGTAGTAGTCAACCTGCACGTGATCGAGCATGCCGGTGTGCGCACGGCCCGTACGGATCTTCGCCAGATCGCTCTTGAATGCATCGATCGAGCGTTGCATCTTCTGCTCGACGCCCTTCTTGGTATCAGCGACACTCATTTCAACCTCCGAACCTTCAAACCTTCAAAGAACGCGGACCCCACCCGGCGCATCTGGCGCGCCGCGGCCGATGGCCCGCATCCGCGGGAGTTTACACGTGGACGAGCGTACCTTCGTCCTCGCCCAGCACGATGCGCTTGAGCGCGCCCGGCTTGTTGATCGAAAACACGCGAATCGGCAGCTTCTGGTCGCGGCACAGCGCAAAGGCCGTCGCGTCCATCACCTGCAGGTTGCGGCTGATCGCCTCGTCGAACGTGATCGTCGTGTAGCGCGTGGCCGACGGATCCTTCTTCGGATCGGCAGAATATACGCCATCGACCTTGGTCGCCTTCAATACGACCTCGGCGCCCACTTCCGAACCGCGCAGCGCGGCGGCCGTGTCCGTCGTGAAGAACGGGTTGCCCGTACCGGCCGCGAAGATCACGACGCGGCCTTCCTCGAGCTGACGGATCGCGCGGGGCCGGATGTACGGCTCGACGACCTGGTCCATCCGCAGCGCGGACTGCACACGCGCCTCGATGCCGGCGTGGCGCATCGCGTCCTGCAGCGCCAGCGCGTTCATCATCGTCGCGAGCATCCCCATGTAGTCTGCCGTTGCGCGATCCATGCCGGCCGCGCCACCCGCGACACCGCGGAAAATATTACCGCCACCGATCACGACCGCGAGCTGCGTACCGAGACGCACGACTTCGGCGATATCGGCCACCATCCGTTCGATCGTCGCGCGATTGATGCCGAAGGCATCGTCGCCCATCAGCGCTTCGCCGGAGAGTTTGAGAAGGACGCGTTTATAGGCATTGGACATAGGGGCTTCCGAGCGACGAGAGGATGACAACCACGAACTGTAGGGGCGAAATACTGATTCGGGCAAGCGCCGACGGTCGGACCGGGTTTCCCGGCCGGCCGGCGGCGGCGCCGACCGCGGCGGAGCGGACGCCCGCCGCGGATACTGCCTGACTGCTTACGGCTTACTGCTGCTTTGCTGCTGCGACTTGCGCGGCCACTTCGGCGGCGAAGTCGTCCTGGCGCTTCTCGATGCCTTCGCCGACGACGAACAGCGCGAACTTCTGCACTGCGGCATTCGCTGCCTTCAGCATCTGCTCGATCGTCTGCTTGTCGTTCTTCACGAACGTCTGGTTCAGCAGCGACACTTCCTTCAGGTACTTCTGGACGCTACCGTCGACCATCTTCGCGACGATTTCAGCCGGCTTGCCCGATTCCGCAGCCTTCTGCTCGGCCACGCGGCGTTCCGTGTCGATCAGTTCTGCCGGCACGTCAGCCGACGACAGCGCGACCGGCTTCATTGCCGCGATGTGCATCGCGACGTCCTTGCCGACCTGCTCTTCCGCGCCCGTGTACTCGACGATCACGCCGATACGCGCGCCGTGCAGGTACGTTGCGATCTTGTTTGCGGTTTCGAAACGGACGAAACGGCGGATCGAGACGTTTTCGCCGATCTTGCCGACCAGTGCCAGGCGCACTGCGTCGACCGTCGAGCCTTCGAGCGGCAGTGCCGACAGCGCAGCCACGTCAGCCGGGTTTTGCGTCGCGACGAGTTCTGCAACCGTCTTCGAGAATGCGAGGAAATCGTCGTTCTTCGCGACGAAGTCGGTTTCGCAGTTCAGTTCGACGAGCGAACCTGCGTTGCCGCCGACGAACGATGCGACGACGCCTTCTGCCGTCACGCGCGATGCCGCCTTGCTCGCCTTGTTGCCGAGCTTGACGCGCAGCAGCTCTTCAGCCTTGGCCAGATCGCCGTCGGCTTCCGTCAGCGCCTTCTTGCACTCCATCATCGGTGCGTCGGTCTTTGCGCGCAGTTCTGCCACCATGCTTGCGGTAATTGCCGCCATCATTCGCTCCTTGAGTCTGTATTCACAACGCCGCCCGCTTGGACGCGAACGGCCGAGATTCGGTTCCGGACCCGCGCCGATTCGGCGCGATCAGGTCCGGCGCACAAGCTTAAAAAAAGGGGGCCTGTTGAGAGCCCCCTTTTTGCGCCGGCTCGGGGCCAGTTACGCGTTTTCCTCGACGTACTCGTCGTCGCCGCGCGCGGCCTGGACCACTTCGTTGACCGCGTTCGCACGGCCTTCGAGGATCGCGTCGGCCACGCCTTCAGCGTACAGCGCGACTGCCTTGCTCGAGTCGTCGTTACCCGGGATCACGTAATCCACACCTTCCGGCGAGTGGTTCGTATCGACCACGGCGATGACCGGCACGCCCAGCTTGTTCGCTTCGGTCACGGCGATCTTGTGGTAGCCGACGTCGACGACGAAGATTGCGTCCGGAATGCCGCCCATGTCCTTCACGCCGCCGATCGACTTCTGCAGCTTGGCGATTTCACGTTCGAACAGCAGCGCTTCCTTCTTGCTCATCTTCTCGGTTTCGCCCGATTCGACAGCCGCTTCCATGTCCTTCAGGCGCTTGATCGAAACCTTCAGCGTCTTGAAGTTGGTCATCATGCCGCCGAGCCAGCGCGCGTTGACGTACGGCATGCCTGCGCGCTGCGCTTCCTGGGCGATCGTGTCACGCGATTGACGCTTCGTGCCGACGAACAGGATCGTGCCGCGGTTTGCTGCCAGCTGGCGCACGTACTTCTGTGCGTCCGTGAACATCGGCAGCGTCTTTTCGAGGTTGATGATGTGAATCTTGTTGCGGTGACCGAAAATGAACGGAGCCATCTTCGGGTTCCAGAAGCGCGTCTGGTGACCGAAGTGGACACCCGCTTCCAGCATTTGGCGCATCGTAACTGCCATGTAAATTCTCCACGAGGGTTGGGTCTTAAGCCGGCCGCCGTACCGCCGCGCGATCCCACCCCGAAGGGCGCGAATTCCGCGCGGCCGGCACCCTGGTTGCGCCGGCTTGCGATTCGACACGTGCAAAACGCCCGTGCCGCAAGCCTTCTATCCGCCACACCGCCCCAACATGGGGCAAGTTCGGCAATTGGATATCGACTTAGCCAAAGAGTATAGCACGCCGATTTGTCCGCTCTCAAGTCGCGCACCACTTTCGCTTGCCGCGCGGCAGCCGGCCGGACAATCCGCGAAAACCCGCATCCGCGCCGCCGGCAGGGGCTGCGACGCCTGCCAGAAGGTGCGATAATCCGTCAATTCACCGCATTCCAGGCATACCTCGATGGCTATTACGCTCAAAAACGAACACGATATCGCCGAGATGCGCGTCGCCTGCCGTCTCGCGAGCGAAGTGCTCGACTTCATCACGCCGCACGTCGTCGCGGGCATCACGACCGCCGAACTCGACCGCCTCTGCCACGAGTTCATGCTCAACGAGCAGGGCACGATCCCCGCGCCGCTGAACTACCAGCCGCCCGGCTACCCGCCGTACCCGAAGGCCACCTGCATTTCGGTCAACGACGTGATCTGCCACGGCATTCCCGGCGAGAAGGTGATCAAGAACGGCGATGCGCTGAACATCGACGTCACCGTGATCAAGAACGGCTACTTCGGCGACACGAGCCGCATGTTCATCGTCGGCGAAGGCTCGATCCTCGCGAAGCGCCTCGTGCAGACCACCTACGAATGCATGTGGCTCGGCATCGACCAGGTCAAGCCCGGCGCGCACCTCGGCGACATCGGCTACGCGATCCAGAAGCACGCGGAAGCGCAGGGCTACAGCGTCGTGCGCGAATACTGCGGCCACGGCATCGGCACGGTGTTCCACGAAGATCCGCAGGTCGTCCACTACGGCCGCCCGGGCACCGGCATCGAACTGAAGGCCGGGATGATCTTCACGATCGAGCCGATGATCAACGCCGGCAAGCGCGACATCCGCACGATGCCCGACCAGTGGACGGTCAAGACGCGCGACCGCAGCCTGTCGGCGCAGTGGGAGCACACGGTGCTCGTCACCGAAACCGGCTACGACGTGCTGACCGTGTCCGCCGGCACGCCGGCGCGCCCCGTGTTCGCGCAACCGGCAGCCGCCGTCTGAGCGCCGTCGCGCCAGCCCGCCCCACCCGCACCTGAACGGCCGCCCATGAGCGCTCACGCTGCCCCCTCGCCCGAAGCGCTGTCGCGGCGCGCCGAATTCAAGGCCGCCAAGACGGAGATGCTCGAGCGCTTTCGCCGCGCGGCGAACGTCGCGTCGCTGATGCACGCGCTGTCGAAACTCACCGACGAAGCGCTGAAGCGCGTGTGGGACGACTGCGGGCTGCCCGCGACGCTCGCGCTCGTCGCCGTCGGCGGCTATGGGCGCGGCGAGCTCGCGCCCTATTCCGACGTCGACATCCTCGTGCTGCTGCCCGATGCGCACGACCCGGCGCTCGACGCGCGCATCGAGCGCTTCATCGGCATGGCATGGGATCTCGGCCTGGAGATCGGCAGCAGCGTGCGCACGGTCGCGCAATGCATCGAGGAAGCATCGCAGGACGTCACGGTGCAGACCTCGCTGCTGGAAGCGCGCCGCATCGTCGGCAGCACCGCATTGTTCGAGCGCTTCACGGTGCACTACCACGAGGCGCTCGACGCCCGCGCGTTCTTCACCGCGAAGGTGCTCGAGATGCGCCAGCGCCACGCGAAATTCCAGGACACGCCGTACAGCCTCGAACCGAACGTGAAGGAAAGCCCAGGCGGGCTGCGTGACCTGCAGACGATCCTCTGGATCGCGCGCGCGGCCGGTTTCGGCAGCAGCTGGCGCGAACTCGACACGCGCGGGCTCATCACCGATCGCGAAGCGCGCGAGCTGCGCCGCAACGAAGGTTTCCTGAAGACGCTGCGCGCGCGGCTGCACGTGATCGCCGGCCGCCGCCAGGACATGCTCGTGTTCGACCTGCAGACGCAGGCGGCCGAGAGCTTCGGCTACGAGCCGACGCAAGCCAAGCGCGCGAGCGAGCAGCTGATGCGCCGCTATTACTGGGCCGCGAAAGCCGTCACGCAGCTCGCGACGATCCTGATCCAGAACATCGAGGCGCAGCTGTTCCCCGCAACGAGCGGCATCACGCGCGTGCTGTCGCCCGACCGCTTCGTCGAGAAGCAGGGCATGCTCGAGATCGTCGACGACGGCGTGTTCGAACGCCACCCCGACGCGATCCTCGAAGCGTTCCTGTTGTACGAGACGACCCGCGGCGTGAAGGGCCTGTCCGCCCGCACGTTGCGCGCGCTGTACAACTCGCGCGAGATCATGAACAACACGTGGCGCCGCGATCCGCAGAACCGCGACACGTTCATGCGGATCCTTCAGCAACCCGAAGGAATTACGCACGCGTTCCGGCTGATGAACCAGACGAGCGTGCTCGGCCGCTACCTGCTGAACTTCCGCCGCATCGTCGGCCAGATGCAGCACGACCTGTACCACGTGTACACGGTCGACCAGCACATCCTGATGGTGTTGCGCAACATCCGCCGCTTCGCGGTGGCCGAGCATGCGCACGAATATCCGTTCTGCAGCCAGTTGATCGGCAACTTCGAGCGCCCTTGGGTGCTGTATGTCGCGGCACTGTTCCACGACATCGCGAAGGGCCGCGGCGGCGATCATTCGACGCTCGGGATGGCCGACGCACGGCGCTTCTGCCGCGAGCACGGTATCGCCAGCGACGACGCGGCGCTGATCGTGTGGCTCGTCCAGCATCACCTGACGATGAGCCAGGTCGCGCAGAAGCAGGACACGAGCGACCCCGAAGTCATCAAGCGCTTTGCCGAAGTCGTTGGCAACGAACGGTACCTCACCGCGCTGTACCTGCTGACCGTCGCCGATATCCGCGGCACGAGCCCGAAGGTATGGAACACGTGGAAGGGCAAGCTGCTCGAGGACCTGTACCGCATCACGCTCGCGGTGCTCGGCGGGGCCAACCCCGACGCGCATTCGGAGCTGAAGTCGCGGCAGGAGCAGGCGCTCGCACTGCTGCGCCTCGAGACCGTGCCCGACGACGCGCATCGCGCGCTGTGGGATCAGCTCGACGTCGGCTTTTTCCTGCGTCACGACGCGGCCGACATCGCGTGGCAGACACGCGTGCTGTACCGGCACGTGAACGCCGAAACCGCGATCGTCCGCGCGCGGCCGTCGCCGATCGGCGACGCGCTGCAGGTGCTCGTGTACGTGAAGGATCGCCCCGACCTGTTCGCGGGCATCTGCGCATATTTCGACCGCAACGGGCTGTCGGTGCTCGATGCACGCGTCAGCACGACGCGGCACGGCTATGCGCTCGACAACTTCATCGTCACGCAGACCGAACGTGACGTGCGGTATCGCGACATCGCGAATCTCGTCGAGCAGCAACTCGCGTCGCGGCTCACCGAAACCGCACCGCTGCCGGAGCCGTCCAAGGGCCGCCTGTCGAGGCTGTCCCGGACGTTTCCGATCACGCCGCGCGTCGACCTGCGGGCCGACGAGCGCGGCCAGTACTACATCCTGTCCGTGTCGGCCAACGACCGGCCGGGCCTTCTCTATTCGATCGCGCGCGTACTCGCCGAGCATCGGATCGGCGTCCACGCGGCGCGGATCAATACGCTCGGCGAACGCGTCGAGGACATCTTCCTGCTTGCGGGTGCCGGCCTGTCCGACAACCGCCTGCAGATCCAGCTCGAAACCGAATTGCTGCGTGCGATCGCAGTCTGAATGAATTCCAGCGTTTATGCGCACCAAATTAACCGTCAAGAATCCGAAGCCGGCGTCGCCGACCCGCGCCCCTGTCCGCTCCGGCAGCCTCGTCGCACGCAAGGCGGTACGCCCCGCTGCACCGCCCGCGGGGGACAAGCCGGCCCGCCCGAAGAAGGCGTCCCCGGCCGCCGCCGGCGAACGCCCGTTCAAGCCGCGCGCCGTCGCGGGCACCGAAC
>NZ_JAAGPE010000105.1:0-28826 GCF_017104605.1 Burkholderia sp. Ac-20384
CGGTGCGCGCGACGCCAGCGCGCCCGTCGCGGGATTGAAGCGGTCGAAGGTGCGCCCGTCGCGTGCGGCGCACCACTCGCCGGCGATCAGCATCCGTCTGTCGGTCATGTTGTCTCCTGCCATGCGTGTCTCTCGTCGGTTGCGTCAGCGCTTGTAGGCCTGCAGGCCCGGCTTGATCGTCTTGTCGTCGAGGAACTGCTTGAGCCCCTGTTCGCGGCCGTGCTCCGGATCGCGCAGCTGCGCCTGGTCGAGCTTCGCGTACAGGTAATCCTCGCACTGCTCCCACGTGAGTTCGCGCGAGCGCTTGAAGCCATGCTTTGCCGCGCGCAGCACGACCGGGTTCTTGTCCATCAGGCGGGCCGCGAGCGCGATCGTCGCTTCACGCAGCCCGGCGAGCGGCACGCTGCTGTTCACGAGGCCCATCTCGGCGGCTTCCACGCCGGTGAACGTGTCGCCGGTCATGATGTAGTGCAGCGCGCGGCGGTGCCCGACCGTGTCGGCCATCGCCTTGCTGACGAGGTTGCCGGGCGGGATGCCCCAGTTGATTTCCGACAGCCCGAACACGGCTTCGTTGGCCGCGATCGCGAGGTCGCACGCGACGAGCGGCGAGAAGCCGCCGCCGAAGCACCAGCCGTTCACCATCGCGATGGTCGGCTTGTTGTACATCCGCAGGCGGCGCCACTGCCATTCCGATGCGTCACGGCGCACCTTTTCCTGCATTGCGTCGGAGCCGCCGTCGATCTCGCGAAAGTATTCCTTCAGGTCCATGCCGGCCGTCCACGCGGCGCCCGCGCCGGTGAGGACGAGCACCTTCGCTTCGTCGTCGAATTCGACCGCGTCGAGTACCTGCAGCATCTCCCGGTTGAGCGTCGGGCTCATCGCATTGCGCTTGTCCGGGCGGTTCAGCGTGACCCACGCGATGCCGGCCTCCACCTTCACTTCAACGGTCTGCCAGCGGTTGTCGTACTTGCTCATATCGTTTCCTGTCGTTCGTTCCTGTGCGATTCGGTGCGCAGCATCCCTGCTGCGGACGGCTTCATTTAATATCAGGCTACCTGATATTGCAAGCGGCACGAACGCCGGTGTAAACCCGGAGCGGAAAGCGGTGGAAACGACGGAATCGGGGAACGGTCAGGCGACCGGCAAAGCGAACGCGGGCCCCACGGGCCCGCGCGATGAAGGTTCCGGAAGGGGGTCAGCCGCGCAGGTTGCGCGAGAACAGTTCGAGCGCGCGCTGCACGTCCGCGGCGGCATCGGCGGAGATGTCGCCGAGCATGCGCGTCTCGAGCGGGCGCAGGACGGCTTCGCATTCACGCAGCATCGCCGCGCCTTCGTCGGTCAGCGTCAGCAGGATGATGCGGCCGTGCGACGGGTCAGCTTCACGCGTAACGAAACCGCGGGCGGCCATCACGCTCATCACTTCATTCGCCGATTGGGGCGTGATCCACGAGCGCTCGGCCAGTTGCGCGTTCGACGACGCGCCGCGCGCCTCGAGCACCGACAGCGCCGTGTATTGCGCGAGCGTGATGCCGAGCGGTGCGAGCGCATCGGTCATGTGGCGGCGCAGCAGCCGGTCGAGACCGCCGATCACGTAGGTCAGGCGCTGCTGCACGCGTGCCTTCGGCTTGTCGCCTGCCGCGCGGGCGGTGTGCTTCGTGGCGTTTTTCGGGTTCGCGGGTTTGGTCGGTGCGGAACTCATGGTGCGGGCGGGATGGGATTGCGGGCCATCTTACCAGCACGTCGGGCGGTGAACGGCGGGTTCCAGGCATGTCGGGCAGCAGCCGCGCTCACGCACGCGCGACGGACTACCGGCCTGGCCGCGAAGCCCGCTGCGTCAGCGGCATCCCATGAACGGCATCCCGCACGCGATCAGCCGCGCGGCGTCCCCGCAAACCGCGCCGTCGCCATCCCCGCGTGCCGCGTTTGCGCGACGAACACGCCGCCCGCATGCGGGTCGCCGGCCAGCGCATCGTCGCTCAACCCGATGCGGGCACTCGTCACGTACAGGCGGCCTTCGCCGTCGAGCGCCGTGCAGCTCGGTTGCGCGGTCGGTACGGCCACGCGATCCGTCTCGACACCGTCCGGCCCGTAGCGCACCACACGCCTGCCGCCCCACTGCGCGTTCCACAGGCCGCCATCGCGATCGATCATCGAGCCGTCCGGGTCGCCGTCGGGATCGGTCAACCGCGCGAACGACCGCACATTGGCGACGTCTCCGCCCGCGCGGTAATCGCAGACGAAGATCTCGCGCACGAGCGAATCGCAGAAATACAGCTTCGACCCGTCCGGCGAAAACGCGATGCTGTTCGCGATCGCGGCCGGCGGCAACGCGAGCCGCTCCAGCGTGAGGTCGGCATTGAGCCGGTAGAACCCGCCGACCGCTTGCGGCGGCTCGCTGCCTTCGTCCTTCATCCCGAACACGAGTGCGCCGAACGGATCGCAGCGCCCGTCGTTCAGCCGCGTCGGCAGCTCGGGCTCCACGTCGACGATCCGCGTGAACGCGCCGCTGCGCAGGTCGAAGAACGCGAGATGCGTCGCGAGCCCGACGAGCAGCACGTCCGGGTCGTGTGTCAGCGCAAAACATGCGAGCCGCTCGGGCATCGCCCACGGCGTCAGGTCGGAGCCGTCCGCGCGACAGCGCCACAGTTGCGCGCCTTCGATGTCCACCCAATACAGCGCGTGCGTCCTGTCGCACCACGTCGCGCCTTCGCCGAGCGTGTTGCGGCTGTCGGCCAGCAGCGTCGCCTGCCCGGCCGGATGAGTCTGTTGCATGCCGTCTCCCGATATCTGTCGCGTTCGCGGGCAGCCGCGCTTTCGTCAGATCTTCATCGCGCGCCGCTGGTTGCGACGATACTGGTCGAACAGCACCGCGAGCAACAGAATCCCGCCGCGTATCAAATATTGGTAAAACGTCGGCACGTTCAGCAGGCTCATCGCGTCCTGGACGGAGCCCATGATCAGCACGCCGACCAGCACGCCGGAGATCGTCGCGACACCGCCCGTCAGCGACACGCCGCCCAGCACGCATGCCGAGATCACGCCGAGCTCGAGCCCGACCGACGTCTTCGGGTCCCCTAGGCTCATCCGCGACGCGAGCATCACGCCCGCGAAGCCGGTCACGAGCCCCTGCAACACGAACACGGTGATCTTGATGCGCGTCACCGGCAGCCCCGCGAGCAGCGCGGCCTCGCCGTTGCCGCCGACGGCCAGCACGTTCTTGCCGAACACCGTCTTGCGCAGCAGGAAGCCGAACACGACGAAGCCGACGATGTTGCTCCAGATCGGATACGAGATGCCGAGGAACGACCCGCCGCCGAGATCGAAGAAGCGTTCCTCGGAGATCATCACCGCGTCGCCGTTCGACGTGATGAACGCGAGCCCGCGCACGACCTCCATCATCGCGAGCGTGACGATCAGCGAGTTGATCCGCCAGCGCGCGATCAGCACGCCGTTGACGAGCCCGACCGCACCGCCCGCGAGCACGCCGCCCGCGATGCCGAGCACGACGCTGTGCGTCGCGGTGATCAGCGTCGATGCGACGACGCCCGAGAACGCGACGATCGACGCGACCGACAGGTCGACCTCGCCGAGCGCGAGCACGAACATCATCGTCACCGCGATCGAGCCGATCAGCGTGACCGACAGCAGCAGGCCCTGGATGTTGCGCGGCGTGAGGAAGTCCGGCACGGTCAGCGACAGCGTCGCGAACAGCACGAGAAACACCATCACGATGCCGGAGCGGTTGATCAGCTGCCACACGCCGCCACGCGCTCGCGCGGGTACGGCGGCGGCTTCGGGGGACGGGGACGTGCGTTGGGGTTGCATTGCCTGGCTCATGTCGTTTGCATTCCGGTTGATCGTTGCGGGGCGCTAGCGCGGCAGCGCGAGCTTGATCAGCGCATCGGGTGTCGCCTGCGCCTTCGCGACCTCGCCCGCGATCCGTCCTTCCTTCATCACGATGATCCGGTCCGACACGCCGATCACCTCGGCCAGGTCGCTCGACACGAGGATCACCGTGCGGCCCGCTTCCGCGAGTTCGTAGAACAGGTTGTAGATTTCCGCGCGCGCGCCGACGTCGATGCCGCGCGTCGGCTCGTCCATCAGGAACACGTCGATGCGTTCGGCCAGCCAGCGCGCGAGCACGACCTTCTGCTGGTTGCCGCCCGACAGCGCGCCGATCGGCGTGTCGCCGTCGCGGGTCTTGATCGCGAGCCGCTCGATGTAGCGTTGCGCAAGCTCGCGCTCGCGCCGCGCGTCGAGCAGCATGCGCGCCGGGCTGAAATGCCGGCGCGCGCTGATGTTCAGGTTGTCGGCCACCGACGCGATCGCGACGATGCCTTCCTGCTTGCGGTCTTCCGGGCACAGCGCGAGGCCGGCGCGCACCGCGTCGCGCGGGCTCCCGAACGCCACCCGCTTCCCGTTCAGCTCGACGTGCCCCGCGCTCGGGCGCGCGGCGCCGTACAGCAGCTTCATCAGCTCCGAGCGGCCCGCGCCGACGAGCCCGAAGAAGCCGACGATCTCGCCGCGCCGCGCGGTGAACGACACGGGCTCGGACAACCCGGGCCCCGCCAGCCCTTTCGCCTCGATCAGCACGTCGCCGGCCGTGCGCGGCCGGTAGCCGTACACATCCTCGATCGAGCGGCCGACCATGCAGCCGATCAACCGGTCGCGATCGAGATCGGTCACGGAATCGAACGTGTCGATGCGGCGGCCGTCGCGGAACACCGTCACGCGGTCGCACAGTTCATACACCTCTTCCATCCGGTGCGTGACGTAGATGGTCGCGCGGCCCTCCGCGCGCAGCGCGCGGATGATCCGGAACAACTGCGTGGTCTCGCGCGCGGACAGCGAACTCGTCGGCTCGTCGAACGCGATCACGCGGGCGTCGCGCATCAGCGCCTTGCCGATCTCGATCATCTGGCGCTGGCCGATCGACAAATATTTCACCGGGATGCCCGGATCGATGTGCTCGCCGAGCCGCTCCAGCGCATCGAGCGCACGCGCGGCAAGCGTGCGTTCGTCGACCACGCCCAGCCGGCTCGGCAGTTGCCCGAGCATCAGGTTTTCAGCAACCGTCAGCTCGGGCACCAGATGCAGCTCCTGGTAGATGATCGCGATGCCGGCCTCGAGCGCCGCGCGCGTCGACGCGAAGCGCTGCATCGTGCCGTTCAGCGCCAGCGTGCCGGCCTGCGGCTGGTTCACGCCGGACAGCACCTTCAGCAGCGTCGACTTCCCCGCGCCGTTCTCGCCCATCAGCCCGTGCACCTCGCCCGCGCGCACCGACAGCGACACGGCATCGAGCGCGCGCACGCCCGGGAACGTCACCGTGATGCCGTCGAGCGCGAGCAGCGGGCCGCCGGGCTTCCGCGGGCCGGCATCGGCACCGGTGTCGCCGTCGTTGCCGGTGCCGGTGCCGGATACGGCCGTCATCGTCTGCGTCGTCATCGCGTTCTCGCCTGGTGCGCTCAGATGCCGAGCTCGGTGCGCACGGCCTGCCAGTTCGCGCGCGTCATTAGCTTGCCGCTCGTCTGCGTGTCGGGCGCCGGCGTCTTGCCGTTGCGGATCCAGTCGACGAGGTTCTGCGTGCTGTCCTTGCCGTGGTTCGTCGAGCTGACGGCGATCGTCCCGTAGAAGCCGGTCGGCTCCTTCTTCTGGAATTCGGCGAACGCCTCGCCCGCGCCGTTGATGCCGACACCGATCACGTCGGCCGCCGGGATATGCAGCTGCTCGGTCGCACGCACCGCGCCGAGCACGGTTTCCTCGTTCAGCGCGTAGACCACCCACTTCTTCACGTTCGGATGGCGCGCGAGCACCGGCGCCGCCGCACTGAAACCGCCTTCGTCGTCGGTCGTCTTCTGCGGCGCGTCGAAGATGTTCTCCTTGCGGAAACCGTTCGCGAGCAGCGCCTGCGTCGCGCCGTCGGTGCGCAGCTTCGCGGTCGGCAGCTCGTAGTTCGTAATCCGCAACGCGCCGACTTCCTCGGGCTTCCAGCCGCGCCGCTTCATCTCGTCGGCAATGGCCTGGCCGACCTGGTTGCCGATCTTGGTCGCCGACATCCCGAGGTGCGGCACGTTCGGCAGCGGCTTGCCGGTCGAGTCGACGAGCTGGTCGTCGACGGTCACGAACTTCATGTTGTAGCGCTTCGCGCGCGCGGCGATCGCCGGGCCGAGCCGCACGTCCGGCGCGCAGATCACGAAGCCCTGTGCGCCCTGCGAGCCGAGGTTGTCGATCGCGGCGAGCACCTTCTCGCCGTCGGGCGTGCCGATCTTCACGACCGAGAAGTTCTCCTTCTGGCCGAGCGCGGACGCCGCGTTCTGCTCGTTGATGAACCACGCCTGCTCGGGCATCTTCACCAGGAAGCCGATCTTCAGCGGTGCGTCGGCGCGCGCGGCGCCCTGCATGCCGAGCGGTGCGATGCATAGCGCGGCGAGCAGCGCGCGCAACGTATGGCGGCGGATCGTGTGGGTCGTGCGGTTCATGCGATGTCTCCTTTGTGTCGGCTCATGCCGTAATGATTCGTCGTGCGTGATCGCGCCGTGGCGCGTTCGCGTGATCAGCGGCCGAACGCGTCGGTCTGCACGCGCCGGCCGAACAGGAATGCATCGGCGACGAGCCGCAACGGCCGCACGTCGACGTCGCTTTCGCCACGCGCGATCAGCGCATGGAAGTGCGCATACAGCGCCGGATACTCGCGTTCGGGCCCGAGCCAGACCGGCTCGCCAGCGATCGACAACTGCGCGCCGCCGCGGCTGATCGCGAGCACGCCGTCGGCCGTGTCGACCGCGATCTCCCATTGCTCGACCGGACCGTGCCGCCAGTCGAATTCCGCGCGCACCGGCACGCCGTCGGTATCCACGCAATCGAGTTCGGCGGCGATCGGCGTCTGCACGTCGCTCGGCACGATGAGCGTCGCCTCGCGCAGCACGAGCTCGCGCGGCAGGATTCGCGTGACGATCGACAGCGCGTTGATGCCCGGGTCGAACACGCCCAGGCCGCCGGGCTCCCAGATCCATTGCTGCCCCGGATGCCAGCGCCGCACGTCTTCCTTCCAGCGCACCTGCACCGCGCGGATCGCACGCGTCGCAAGCCAGGCGCGGGCAGGTTCCACTGCGCTCGCGCAGCGTGAATGCCAGGTCGCGAACAGCGTGAGGCCGCGCTCGCGCGCGAGCGCTTCCAGCACGGCCACTTCACCGAGCGTCGCGCCCGGCGGCTTTTCGAGCATCACGTGCTTGCCCGCTTCGAGCGCGGCGCGCGCCTGCGCGTAGCGCACCTGCGGTGGCGCGCACAGCGACACGGCGTCGAGCTCGCGCTCGGCGGCCAGCAGCGCGCGCAGATCGCGGTAATTCCGTACCCCGGCGACTTCCGCGTGACGGCTCGCGCACGCGGTCAGCTTGAAACCGGGTTCGGCGTCAATCGCCGGCAGATGCTGGTCGCGCGCAATCTTGCCGATGCCGACGACACCCAGCGAAACCTGATCACTCATCGTGCACGCCTCCTTCGCGAATCCTTCGGTGATCGTTCAGTGCGCCCAGCGCAGCACGAGCGGATCGAGCCGCCGCGCGATCGCGAGCAGTTCCGCGCGCGTGTCCGGATGCAGTTCCGGCATCGGATGCCGGGGCCGCTCGCACGCGATCACGCCGCCTTCGCGCATCAGCGCCTTCGCGGTGAGGATCCCGGACTGGCGGTTCTCGTGGTTGATCAGCGGCAGCCAGGCCTGGTAGCGCGCGTAGGCGTCGTCGTGGCGCCCTTCGCGGAAGGCTTCGAGGATCGGCCGGATGCCGTCCGGATACGCGCCGCCCGTCATCGCGCCGGTCGCGCCCGCGTGCAGGTCGGCGAGCAGCGTGATCGCCTCCTCGCCGTCCCACGGCCCTTCGATTGCATCGCCGCCGAGCCGGATCAGCTCCCGCAGCTTGTTCGCGGCGCCCGGCGTCTCGATCTTGAAGTACGCGACCTGCTCGATCTCGCGCGCCATCCGCGCGAGGAACGGGGCCGACAGCGCGGTGCCGCTCGCGGGTGCGTCCTGGATCATGACCGGAATGGCGATCGCATCCGACACGCGCGCATAGAACTCGAAGATCTGCGCTTCGGGCACGCGGAACGTCGCGCCGTGATACGGCGGCATCGCCATCACCATCGCCGCGCCGAGTTCCTGCGCGCGCAGGCTGCGCGCCGCGCACACCTGCGTGCTGTAGTGCGACGTCGTGACGATCACCGGCACGCGGCCCGCGACGTGGTCGAGGATCGTGCGCGTGAGCACGTCGCGTTCGTCGTCGGTGATCGCGAACTGCTCGGAGAAGTTCGCGAGGATGCACAGCCCGTCCGAGCCTGCGTCGATCATGAAATCGACCGCGCGCTTCTGGCTCGCGAGATCGAGCTCGCCGGTGTCGGCAAACGTCGTCGGGACGACGGGGAAGATGCCGCGATAGCGCGGCGTGCTGCTCGATGTCATGGTTCGCGTCCTGCGCCGGCGCCTGTGGCGGCCGGCCGTCATGCGTTCACGGTTTCACGAAGCGCGGGCCGGGAAAGCCCGCCACCGGCTGCCGCGCAGCCGCTCAATGCGAATGGCTCGGCACCTCCGCGCCGCGCGTGCCGACCAGGAAGTCGAGGTCGCACCCCTCATCGGCCTGCAGCACGTGATCGATGTACAGCCGTGCGTAACCGCCCTTGCCGAGCTGGCCGGCCACGCCCGGCGCCGCGGCCGGATCGACGTCCGACAGGCGGCGTTGCAGTTCGTCATCCGTAATGTCGAGATGCAGCGTGCCGGCCTCGCAGTCGAGCTCGATCCAGTCGCCGTTGCGCACGGCCGCGAGCGGCCCGCCGGCGGCGGCCTCCGGCGCGACGTGCAGCACGACCGTGCCGTACGCGGTGCCGCTCATCCGCGCGTCGGAAATCCGCACCATGTCCTTCACGCCCTGGCGCAGCAGCTTCGGCGGCAGCCCCATGTTGCCGACCTCGGCCATCCCCGGATAACCGCGCGGCCCGCAGTTCTTCAGCACCATCACCGAGCTTGCGTCGACGTCGAGCGCCTCGTCGTTGATCGTCGCCTTGTAGTGGTCGAGGTTCTCGAACACGACCGCGCGGCCGCGATGCTTGAGCAGCTCGGGGCTCGCCGCCGACGGCTTCAGCACCGCGCCGCGCGGCGCGAGATTGCCGCGCAGGATCCGAATGCCGCCGTCCGCGATCAGCGGCCGGTCGAGCGGACGGATCACCTCGTCGTCGTAGTTCGGCGCTTCGCGCACGTTGTCCCACAGCGACTTGCCGTTCACGGTCAACGCGTCCGGGTTCGGCAGCAGCCCGCCTTCGCCGAGCCGGCGCAGCACGGCCGGCAGCCCGCCCGCGTAATAGAACTCTTCCATCAGGAAGCGCCCCGACGGCATCAGGTCGACGATCGTCGGCGTGTCGCGGCCGATGCGCATCCAGTCTTCCAGTTCGAGCGGCACGCCGATGCGGCCCGCGATCGCCTTCAGGTGGATCACCGCATTGGTCGAGCCGCCGATCGCCGCATTCGTGCGGATCGCGTTCTCGAACGCCGCGCGCGTGAGGATCTTCGACAGCACGAGCCCTTCCAGCGCCATCTCGACGATGCGGATGCCGGACATGTGCGCGAGCACGTAGCGGCGCGAATCGACGGCCGGAATCGCCGCGTTGTGCGGCAGCGCGACGCCGAGCGCCTCGGCCATGCACGCCATCGTCGACGCGGTGCCCATCGTGTTGCAGGTGCCGGCCGAGCGCGACATCCCGGCTTCGGCCGACAGGAAGTGATGCAGGTCGATCTCGCCGGCCTTCAGCGCTTCGTGCAGTTGCCACACGGCCGTGCCCGAGCCGATGTTCCGGCCCTCCAGCTTGCCGTTCAGCATCGGCCCGCCCGACACGACGATCGCCGGCACGTCACAGCTCGCCGCGCCCATCAGCAGCGCGGGCGTGGTCTTGTCGCAGCCGGCGAGCAGCACGACCGCGTCGATCGGGTTGCCGCGAATCGCCTCCTCGACGTCCATCGACGCGAGGTTGCGCGTGAGCATCGCCGACGGACGCAGGTTCGATTCACCGTTCGAGAACACCGGGAACTCGACCGGAAAGCCGCCGGCCTCGGAGATCCCGCGCTTCACGTGCTCGGCGAGCTTGCGGAAGTGCGCATTGCACGGCGTCAGTTCGGACCACGTATTGCAGATGCCGATGATCGGCCGGCCATCGAACTCGTGATCGGGAATGCCCTGGTTCTTCATCCAGCTCCGGTACATGAAGCCGTTCTTGTCGTTCGTGCCGAACCATTGGGTGGAGCGCAGCCTGGGTTTCGTTGCCGACATCGTCAGTCCTGTGGTGACGGGATACCGGCGCAGTCTAGGCAGAATTTTGATAACTCGCTAATGACGTTTTGGGCGATTACGATATCTATTTCGATATCGATATAAACCCGTACGATGCCCGATGCCAGCCCGTGGGGAAACCGTGGCCGCCTGAAGACGCGCCAGCTTCTGCTGGTCGTCGCGCTTGCCGACGAAGGCAGCATTCACCGCGCGGCGGCCGCGCTGAACATGACGCAGCCGGCCGCGTCGAAGCTGTTGCGCGAACTCGAGGAATCAATCGGCGCGGTGCTGTTCGAGCGCCTGCCGCGCGGGATGCGGCCGACGCTGTACGGCGACGCACTGATCCGCCACGCGCGCGCGGCGCTCGGCAGCCTCGACCAGGCGCACGAAGAACTGGCCGCGCTGAAGGCCGGCCATCTTGGCCATGTGGCGGTGGGGGCGATCACGTCGCCGGGCCTGCGGCTCGTGCCGCCGGCCGTCGCCGCCGTAAAGGGGACGCATGCCGGCCTGCACGTGTCGGTCGAGATCGACACCAGCAACGTGCTGCTCGAACATCTTGCGCAGGAGAAGATCGACATCGTGCTCGGCCGGCTCTCCGCCGAACACGACAAGCTGCGGCTGCGCTACGAACCGCTGACCGGCGAGCCGGTGGCCGCCGTCGTGCGGACGGGCCATCCGCTGCTCGCGCAGGCGCCGCTGTCGCTCGCGGACGTGCAACGCGCCGCGTGGGTCGTGCCGCCGGCCGGCAGCGTGCTGCGCCACCGCTTCGAACTCGTGTTCCAGCGCGCGAGCCTTGCGCCGCCGTCAAACCTCGTCGAGACGTCCGCGCTGCTGTTCATCACGCAGCTGCTCGAACAGAGCGACATGATCGCGGTGCTGGCCGAGGACGTCGCGCGCTACTACGCGCGCCACGGGATCGTCACGGTGCTGCCGCTGGAGATGGATTGCCGGATGGACGATTTCGGGATCATCACGCGCACCGACCGGCTGCATTCGCCGGCCGTCGCGGTGATGGCCGACGCGATCCGCCAGGCTGCGCGGGAGGTGTATGGCCTCACGCTGTGACGCCGACACCAACTCGGGTTCGCGACGTCGTGGCCGCTGCCGTTTCCGGATCGCCCCGGCACGCATGCGCATCGAGTGACGCGTATGTTGCCGCCATGACGCGTCACACCCAGGGCTGCACAAGCCCTTCAGTCTGCAACGCCCGCTGGATCGCCGGGCGCGCGAGCACCCGCTGCAGATAACCGCCGAGTACCGGACGCTGCCGCGCCGGCTCGGCAAAGCCGCGCGTCCAGCGGCACAGCATCAGCGCATACGGATCGAGCACCGTGTAATGCGCACCGAGCAGCCAGGGGCCGCCGCTCGTCTCCAGCTGACGCTCAAGCTGATCCAGCAGCGCCGCGATTTTCGCCTCCGCGTGCGCCTTCACTTGCGTGGCGCCCGCCACGTTGCCCACGTCGACCCAGCGCTCCGGATAGAAGTACGCGATCAGCGTCGTCTGGAGCGTGTTGGTGAGCCACATGAGCCATTTGTAGAACTGCGCGCGTTCCGGTGTGCCGAGTGCGGGCGCAAGCCGCTGCTCGGGATGCGTATCCGCGAGATGCAGGCAAATGGCGGCGGCTTCGTACAGCACCAGGTCGCCGTCGGTCAGCACCGGGATCAGCCCGTTCGGATTGAGCGCGAGGTAGTCCGGCGACTTGTGCTGGTCGTGCGTGCGGTCGACGAATTCGAGTTCGAACGGCTTGCCGATTTCTTCCAGCACGAAGTGCGGCGCCATGCTGGCATTGCTGGGGTAGTAGAAGAGCTTCATCGTCGATTTCATTCAGGCGGGTGTCGGCGTCACGCGGCGGCGAACTCGATCACCGGTTCGCAACGGATCGGAAAATTGACCGAGTTCGCGATATAGCACTTCGCGTGCGCATCATGATGCAGATGTTCCGCCCGCTCGCGATCGTCGCCGGCCCGGATCGTCACATGCGGGCGCAACACGATTTCCGTGAAGCGGCCCGGCTCGACGCTGTCGACCATCGTGCCTTCCGCATCGTCGACATAGGCGAGCACGCGAATACCCGCGTCGGAACACAGATGCAGGTACCAGAGCTTGTGGCACGCCGATGCCGACGCCAGCAGCAGGTCTTCCGGATTCCAGCGCGCCGCATCGCCCCGAAACGCCGGGTCTGACGAACCGGGAATATCCGGCTTGGAACCGGCCCGGATCAGATGATCGCGGCCGTACTCGCGATACCCCGACGTGCCGGTGCCGCGATTGCCCGTCCACTCTACTGCGACGCGATACTTGTGTTCGCCAGATGCCATCTCGCTCTCCATTGATGTGGGTTGCTTCGGCCGGGCCGGATGTCGTTTTACGAAGCCCGCCTGCGCTCGCCATTTTGGCACTGGATTCCCGTTTGGTATACCATTATTCCAAATTGAAGGAACCTGCAGACATGGAAGCCAAACTCGACTCCACGGCGGACGCCGTGGCCGCCTCGTTGCGGGACATGATCATCAACGGCGAACTCGAAGCCGGCGAGCGGCTCGTCGAGCGCGACCTCGCCGACCGGTTCGGCATCAGCCGGATTCCGATGCGCGAGGCGATCCAGCGCCTGGAGCGCGAAGGCTTGCTGGATATCTACAGGAATCGCGGCGCCGTCGTGCGCATGCTGAGCGCATCGGACGTACAGGAAATCTACGACCTGCGCGCGCTGCTCGAAGGCGACGCGATCTACCGGAGCGTGAAGCGGCTCGACGACGAAACGCTCGCGCGTGCCGAACTCGTCCATCGCCTGCTCGGCGATGCGGCCGTGCCGCGCCGGCAGGGCGAACTGAACCGCGAATTCCACGCGCTGCTGTATTCGTGCTGCGGCAACGCGCGGCAGTTGAAGACGATCGCGGAGTTGCGTAGCCAGGTCGAACGGTACGAGCGCCTGCAGACCACGTTGCTTGCGGATACGCCGTCGTTCCAGGTCGAGCACGAGGAGATCCTGCAGGCGTGCCGCGAACGCAATGCGCGCGCGGCACGTTCGATGACGGTCGCGCATCTCGAATCGGCCAGAAGCATCGTGATGCGGCTCGTCGAAGACGGTTGAGGCCGGTGGTGCGTTTGCCGTTTGCCGTTTGCCGTTTGCCGTTTGCCGTTTGCCGTTTGCCGTTCGCCGTTCGCCGTTTGCTACCCCGGGCGCTGCCCCATGCCCGGACGCAATGATCACGCTGGCGACTTCAACGTACTCACTCCATCACGCATCAAGTCGACCGCGTCGCGCCGCCGTCACGCGCACGACCAGTCGTACCCCGCACCACCAGCTTCGGCAGCGACGCGGTACGCACGCGTGACACTGCGTCGCTCCGATCACCCGCCTCGCGCAGCGCATTAAGCAGCTCGACCGCGAGCCCGGCGGCCTCGGCGGTCGGGATCGCAACGGTCGTCAGCGTGGGCCGCGTATCGCTGGCCAGGTGAATGTCGGTAATCCCGACGATCGACAGATCATCCGGCACGCGCCTGCCGCGATCGGCCGCCGCATGCATCGCACCGATCGCCGGCAGGTCGTTGGTCGCCACCAGCGCGGTCAACTGCGGATGCGCATCCAGCAACCGTCCGGCCGCGCGCACGCCGCCTTCGATCGAATCGGGCTCGGCCGCAACGATCGACGCATCGAGTCCCGCTTCGCGCATCACGTCGACGAAGCCGTCGTAGCGCGCCGCCTGCACGCCGCTCGCCGACCCGCCGACGATCACGCCGATGTGCTTGTGACCCAGCTCGAGCAGATGCCGCGTCGCGATCCGCCCTGCCTCGCGGAAATCGATCGCCACGCACGGCAACCCGTCGGGCGGTGCCTCGGGCCGCTCCCACAGGCACAGCACGACCGGCACGCCGCGCGCCGCCACGTCGAGCAGATCCGGCAGATGCAGGTTTGCGTTAGTGACGAGAATGCCTTCGGAGATCGTGCCGGCGATCTGGTCGAGATACGCACGCCCTTGCAACGGATCTTCATTCGTATTACAGACGATCAGGAACTGCCCGTTGCGCCGCACCGCACGCTCGACCGCCAGCGCGAACTCCGGATAAAACGGGTTCGCGATGCTCGACACCATCAGCGCGACCGTCGGCGCGCGCCCTTCCGCCAGCGCCCGCGCAGCGAGATGCGGCCGATACCCGAGCGCCTCCACGGCTTCGAGCACCCGCGCACGCGTTGCCTCGCCCACCCGGCCGCGATCACGCAGCACGTTCGACACGGTTGCGGCCGTCACGCCGGCGCGGCGCGCCACTTCATCCAGGGTTGCCATCGTTGGCTCACTATATGAGACGTCTATCCAGTATTTGCTTCGCTCACCGAAGCGGCGCACTATCGCCGCACACCCTGCCGCCCGACCGACGGGCGCGACTCGGCCGCGATCGCATCGCCTCTTTTTTTGATCGCGATGATTAAGCGCTTAATCACTGATGAAAGCGCATTAGAACATGGAGCGGAGACAATGGCGAGCATCTCGATGCGGCGCGTGCAGAAAGCCTATGGCGATCACGCGCCGGTCATTCGCGACGTCGATCTGGAGATCGGCGCGCACGAGTTCTGCGTGTTCCTCGGGCCGTCCGGATGCGGCAAGTCGACGTTGCTGCGGATGATCGCCGGGCTCGAGGACCTGAGTGCGGGCGAGCTGTCGATCGACGGCCGCCGCGTCGACGACGTGCCGGCCGCCGAGCGCGGTGTCGCGATGGTGTTCCAGAGCTACGCGCTGTTTCCGCACATGACGGTCTACGAGAACATGGCGTTCGGGCTGAAGCTCGCGCGCGTGCCGAAGGCCGAGATCGACCGGAAGGTGCGTGATGCCGCGCGCATCCTCCAACTCGACACGCTGCTCGATCGCAAGCCGAAGGCGCTGTCGGGCGGGCAACGGCAGCGCGTCGCGATCGGCCGCGCGATCGTGCGCGAGCCCGGCGTGTTCCTGTTCGACGAACCGCTGTCGAATCTCGACGCCGCGCTGCGCGGCCAGACCCGCATCGAGATCGCGCGGCTGCACCGGCAGTTCGAACGCGCGAGCGTCGTCTACGTGACGCACGACCAGACCGAAGCGATGACGCTCGCCGACAAGATCGTGCTGCTGCATGCCGGCGCCGATACCGCGCAGCACGGCAGCATCGCGCAAGTCGGTGCGCCGCTCGACCTCTACCACCACCCGGCCAGCCGCTTCGTCGCGGGCTTCATCGGTTCGCCGCGCATGAACTTCCTGCCGGCCGTCGTGACCGCCTGCGATGCGCATCGCACGACCGTCACGCTCGCACCGTCCGGTGAAACCTTCGTGCTGCCGCGCGACGGCTCGTCACTCGGCGCGGGCGCCCCCGTAACGCTCGGCATTCGCCCCGAACACCTGACGCTCGGCGCCGCGCACGACGCGACGGCACTCGCGCGCGATGTCGCGCTCGTCGAACGCCTCGGCGAACAGACCTACGTGCACCTCGACCAACCCGGCGGCAACTCGCTCATCGCGAAGGTGCCCGGCGATGCGCAGGTGCGCAGCGGCGAACGCGTGCTCGTACATGCGCCGGCCGCGGCTTGCCATCTCTTCACCGAAGACGGCCGCGCGGTGCGCGCGTGCGCCGACGTCCACGTTCACCACTACGCATAAGGATCGGGCATGCGCCTCGGAGTCTGCTACTACCCGGAACACTGGCCGGAAACGATGTGGGCCGACGATGCCCGCCGGATGAAAGCGCTCGGCATCGAGCAGGTGCGGATCGCCGAATTCGCGTGGAGCCGTATCGAGCCGTCGCCGGGCGAATACGACTGGGGCTGGCTCGATCGCGCGGTCGACGTGCTCGGTGCGGCCGGCCTCGAGATCGTGATGTGCACGCCAACCGCGACGCCGCCGAAATGGCTGGTCGACCGCCATCCCGACATCCTCGCGATCGGCGCGGACGGCCGGCCGCGCGCGTTCGGCTCACGCCGCCATTACGACTTCTCGTCGCCGACCTATCTCGAAGCGTCGCGCCAGATCTGCACGGCGGTCGCCGAACGCTACGGCCGCCACCCGGCCGTACGCTACTGGCAGACCGACAACGAGCTGGGTTGCCACCAGACCGTCGTCAGCTACTCGCCGGCCGCGCTCGTGCGCTTTCGCACGTGGCTGAAGGCGCGCTACGGCACGATCGACGCGCTGAACCGCGCGTGGGGCACCGTGTTCTGGAGCATGGAGTATCGCCATTTCGACGAAGTCGACGCGCCCGTCGGCACCGTGACCGAGGCCCACCCGTCGCACCGCCTCGACTACCGGCGCTTCGCGTCGGACGAAGTCGCGCGCTATCACCGGATGCAGGTCGGCGTGATCCGCGCGCATTCGCCGGGCCGCCCCGTCGCGCACAACTTCATGCAGCTGTTCACCGAGTTCGACCATTACGAAGTAGCGCGCGACCTCGACATCGCGACGTGGGACAGCTACCCGCTCGGCGCGCTCGAAGAACAATGGTTCGCGCCCGACGTGAAGGCGCGCTGGCTGCGCACCGGCCATCCCGATTTCGCGTCGTTCAATCACGATCTCTATCGCGGCATGTCGAAGCTGCCGTTCTGGGTGATGGAGCAGCAGCCGGGGCCCGTGAACTGGGCGCAATGGAACCCCGCGCCGCTGCGGGGCATGGTGCGCCTGTGGAGCTGGGAAGCCTTCGCGCACGGCGCCGGCTGCGTGTCGTACTTCCGTTGGCGGCAGGCGCCGTTCGCGCAGGAGCAGATGCATGCGGGCCTGCACACCCCCGATGACAAGCTCGACGAAGGCGGCCGCGAGGCGCAGCGCGTCGCGCACGAGATCGCGGCCGTGCACGACGCCGGTGCGGACGCGGACGGCGCTGTGCGCGCCCCCGTCGCGCTGGTCTTCGATTACGAAGCGAAGTGGCTGTTCGAAGTGCAGCCGCAAGGCGCCGATTTCCATTACCCGCGCTTCGCATTCGAGTACTACTCGGCGCTGCGCGCGCTCGGCCTCGACGTCGACATCGTTTCCGCGCATGCGCCGCTCGACGGCTACCGCCTCGTCGTCGTGCCGCCACTGCCGGTCGTGCCGGACGACTTCGCCGCACGGCTCGCGGCCTCGGGTGCGCATGCGGTGTTCGGGCCGCGCACCGGCTCGAAGACGGTCGACCTGCAGATCCCGCCGACGCTGCCACCCGGCCCGCTCGCGTCGATCCTGCCGGTGCGCGTGTGGCGCGTCGAATCGCTGCGACCGAACGTGACCGAGCGGATCGACGGCACGCTGAGCGACGGCTCTCGGCTCGCCGGCGACGCACGCCACTGGCGCGACTTCGTCGAGCTGCACGACGACACGCACAGCGTCGTGCACGCGCGCTTCGCCGACGGACACCCGGCCTGCGTGTCGCACGGCACGCTGCACTACTGGGCCGCGCTATTCGACGACGCGACCACCGTCCGGCTGTTCGCCGATGTCGCGGCCGAAGCCGGCCTCGCGCCGACGCCGCTCGGCGACGGCGTGCGCGTAAGCCGGCGCGGCGGCCTGACCTACGTTTTCAACTATGGCGACACGCCGCACACGATCGACGCGGTGCCGCCGTCTGCGTTCGTGCTCGGCACTGCGCAAGTCGGGCCGCAAGACGTGGCCGTGTATCGAAGCCGTTCGTAGCAACCGCGACCGGCGCCACGACGCGCCGGTCACGCACAACGACACCCAGAACTGGAGACACGCATGACACATCGCCCCCTTCGCGTCGCCACCCGGCTCGCCACGGCCGCCGCTGTCGCACTGGCATCGCTCGGCATGACGGCGCCCGCCGATGCCGGCACGCTGACGATCAATATCGCGTTCAAGGGCGCCAGCCAGCGTGCGGTCTGGCAGTCGACGCTCGACTCGTTCCGCAAGGCGCATCCCGACATCGACGTGAAGGCGACCTTCGTCGACGAGGAAGCGTACAAGGTGCAGCTCCCCGCATGGCTCACGACCGTCGCACCGGACGTCGTCAACTGGCACGCGGGCGAGCGGATGGCGTACTACGCGAAGCGCGGGCTGTTCGAGGACCTGAGCGGCGACTGGGCGAAGAACGGCTGGGGCACGATGTACGCGTCGACGCGCGATGCATCGTCGTACAACGGCAAGCAGTACGCGGCGCCGACCGTCTACTACTCGTGGGGGCTGTTCTACCGCAAGGACCTGTTCAGCAAGGTCGGCATCGCCGACGAGCCGAAGACGTGGGACCAGTTTCTCGACGCGTGCAAGAAGCTGAAGGCGGCCGGCATCACGCCGATCGCGATCGGCGGCCGCGACGCGTGGACGCTCGCCGGCTGGTTCGACTATCTCGACCTGCGCCTGAACGGCAACGCGTTCCACCAGCAGCTGATGGCCGGCGACGTGCCGTACACCGACCCGCGCGTGAAGAAGGTCTACACGACGTGGAAATCGCTGATCGATGCGGGCTACTTCATCGACAACGCGCTGTCCTACGATCTCGACGGCGCGCAGCCGTTCCTGTTCCAGGGCAAGGCCGCGATGATGCTGATGGGCACCTTCATCGCGGCGGGCTTTCCGCCGAACGTGAAGCAGGAAATGGGCTACTACCGCTTCCCGATCATCGACCCGAAGGTGCCGACCGCCGAGGACGGCCCGGTCGAATCGCTGCATATCCCGACGAAGGCGAAGAACAAGGCCGACGCGCACACGTTCCTCGCGTTCGTCGAAACGCCCGAGATGGGCGCGAAGCTCGCGGAGGGGCTCGGTTCGCTGTCGGCCAACAGCAAGTCGCCCGAGCCGGCCGATCCGATCTCGCGCATCGGCTTCCGGATCCTCGCCGATACCAAGGGCGGCGTCGCGCAGTTCTACGACCGCGACATGACGAAGGAAATGGCCGACGAGGGGATGAAGGGCATGCAGCAGTTCATCGCGAATCCCGCGCAGCTCGATACGGTGCTCGCGCAACTCGAACAGACCCGCAAGCGGATCTACAAGAAGTGACCGCGTGACCCAACCGGCGGCCCCGTGCCGCCGCGCTCGTTCAGGAGGCTTGCCGTGTCCAGTCCGATCACGTCCACCCCGCCCGCCGGCGCGGGCGCCGCGCCACCGCCAAGCGGCGCGTCCGCCGCCACCGCCCTGCCCGCACGCCGCCCGTCACCTGCCGTGCGGCGGCAACAGCGCGCCGCGTGGCTCTTTCTCGCGCCGGCGTGCGCAATGGTTGCCGTCTATGTGATCTGGCCGATCCTGTCGACGCTGTGGCTGAGCCTGTACAACTGGGACGGGATGACCGAGCGCACCTTCGTCGGTCTCGCGAACTACGTCGAACTACTGCATGCGCCGACGTTCTACACCGCGCTGCGCAATAACGTGATCTGGCTCGCGCTGTTCATGCTCGCGCCGCCGCTCGGCCTCGCGCTCGCGTTGTACCTGAACCAGGCAGTCGGCGGCATCCGGCTCGTGAAGTCGCTGTTCTTCGCGCCGTTCGTGCTGTCCGGCGTGGTCGTCGGGCTGATCTTTTCGTGGTTCTACGATCCGACGTTCGGCCTGCTCGCGCTGATCGCCGGGCACGGCATCCCGGTGCTCGGCGACGCGCGCTATGCGACGTTCGGCATCGTGTTTGCCGCGCTGTGGCCGCAGACCGCGTACTGCATGATCCTGTACCTCACCGGCCTCACCTCGCTCAACCCGGAACAGATCGAAGCCGCACGGATGGAAGGCGCGCGCGGATTCGCGCTGCTGTGGCATGTCGTGCTGCCGCAGTTGCGGCCGACCACCTTCATGGCGATCGTCGTCACGGTGATCGGCGCGCTGCGCAGCTTCGACCTGATCTCGGTGATGACGAGCGGCGGCCCGTTCGAGAGCTCGACCGTGCTCGCGTATTACATGTACGACCAGGCGATCAAGTACTACCGGCTCGGCTATTCCGCGTCGATTGCGGTCGTGCTGTTCGCGATCATGCTCGTCTACATCGTGTTCCAGTTGCGCCGCTTGCTGCGCAACGAGCAATAACCTGACCGGTGGCCATCATGTTTCCGACTCCCGTTGCTCAATGGAAGCCTGTCTCGCGCAGGCTGTACAAGTTGTCGTTGCCGGTTGCACTGCTGATCTGGCTGTTGCCGATGATCGCGGTGTTCGTCACGTCGGTGCGCTCGACCGAGGAACTGGTCGAAGGCCACTACTGGGGCTGGCCACGGCACTTCTCGATGATCGAGAACTATCGCGACGCGCTGACGACGTCGCCGATGCTGCATTACTTCTGGAACAGCGTGCAGATCACGGTGCCTTCCGTGGTCGGGTCGATTGCGCTGGCGGCGATGGCGGGGTTTGCGCTGGCAACCTACAAGTTTCGTGGGAGCACGGCGCTCTTTGGCACGTTCGTCGCGGGCAACTTCGTGCCGGTGCAGGTGCTGATGATTCCGGTGCGGGACTTGTCGCTCAGGCTCGGCGTGTTCAATACGGTCGAGGCGCTGATCCTGTTTCATGTCGCGTTTCAGACGGGGTTCTGCACGCTGTTTCTGCGCAACTTCATCAAGCAGTTGCCGTTCGAGTTGATCGAGGCGGCGCGGATCGAGGGGGCGGGGGAATGGACGGTGTTCTGGCGGATCGTGTTGCCGTTGATTCGACCCGCGTTGGCTGCGCTGGCGATTCTCGTTTTTACGTTCGTGTGGAATGACTACTTCTGGGCGCTTTGTCTCACGCAAGGCGATGAAGCCGCGCCGATTACGGCAGGTGTTGCGGCGTTGAAGGGGCAGTGGACGACGTCGTGGAATCTCGTGTCGGCGGGGTCGATTCTGGCGGCGCTGCCATCCGTCGCGATGTTCTTCGCGATGCAGAAGCATTTTGTGGCGGGGCTGACGTTTGGTGCGACCAAAGGTTGAGCGCGCGGCCCCGCGTATTCGTATCTCCCCCTCCGCATCGTGAGGTTGCCCGCTTCGGCGGGCTTTTTTCATGCGGCGGAACAGTGGCGTGGAACGCGGTACGAACCGCCCGCATTCCACCACCCGGGAACGTCGCCCCCGGCATTTCCCGCCGTCAGCGCGCGGTCTTCAACTGCGTCCACAGCCGGTTTTCGAGCCGGAGAATCTCCACCGGTTTCGGTTTCATCAGCGTCATCTTCTTGAATACATCGTCCGGAGGATAGACCGACAGGTCCTGCGCGATCGCCGGCGTAACGAATTTGCGCGCCGGCACGTTCGCCGTCGGGTAATACACTTCATTGGTGATCGCCGCGTTGACCTTGGGATCCTCGATGTAGTTGATCCACTTCAGCGCCGCCTCCGGATGCGGTGCGTCTTTCGGAATCGCCATCATGTCGAACGCAACGAGCCCGCCCTCCCTGACGTTCGAGAACCTGATGTCATACGGACGTTTCGCCTCCTTGCTGCGCCGGCGCGCAATGCCGACATCGCCGGCAAAGCCGATGGACACGCAAACGTCGTTGTTGGCGAGATCGTTGATGTAGCCGGAAGAATTGAACTCGGTCACGTACGGCCGGACTTTCTTCAGCATCTCGAACGCAGCCTGATAATCGGCAGGATCGGTGCTGTTCGGATCCTTGTGCATGTATTGCAGTGCGGCCGCAAAGACGTCGATGGATTCGTCGAGAAAGGACACGCCACAACCCTTGAGCTTCGCCAGATTCGCGGGATCGAAAACGAGCGCCCAGCTGTCGACCGGCGCGTTTTCACCGAGCACCTTCCGCACGGCCTGCACGTTGTAGCCGATACCGATGACCGCAAAGGCCCAGGGCACGCCGTACTGGTTTCCCGGATCGGCTCCCGCGACCATCTGCATGAGCGTCGGGCTCAGGTTCTTCAGATTCGGCAGCTTCGACTTGTCGAGCTTCTGATACACGCCGGCCCGGATCTGCGCGCCCAGGTAATTCGACGTCGGCACGACGATGTCGTAGCCCGAATTGCCGGTGAGCAATTTGGCCTGCAGCGTGTCGTTGCTGTCGTAGTTGTCGTACCGAACGTGAATGCCGGTCTGCTTCTCGAAGTTCGGGATGGTGTCTTTCGCGATGTAGTCGGACCAGTTGTAGACGTTCAACTCGGTATCCGCCGCGCGGGCGACCGGCACCGTCCATGCTGCCAGGGCCGCCGTCATGCAAAGGCTCGCGACGATCGCTCGCCGGCATCGAAATCCTGCGTGGGAAACGCTCATCGTACTTTCCTTTGTTGGGTCAGGTTGCGGGTAACGAACGGGGCCGTGACGCCAATCGCATCCGGGCTCAGCGGCGCGATTGCTTCGGACGGGTTCACGGCGGCGTCACGATTCTGTTTTCGCGCGACACGATTCGTACTGCAGACGAATTGCGGCGCCAATATCGAAGAACGGGCGGGGCGGCAGCCAGCCGGGGCGCGCGTTTTCGAGGACGGACGTCAGCAACGACGACTGCCCCCCCGACGCCATTTCCGCGAGCAGTTTCCCCCACAGCGTGCCGCGCGCCACGCCGGAACCATTGCACCCGGCGGCGACATACACACCCTGTTCAAGCTGTGCGAACCGCGGCTCCCCTGATCGCGTCGCGCTCAGGTGGCCGGTCCACGTGTATTCCAGATGTTCGCTGGCGATCCACGGGAACCGGCGCTGCAATCCCTGCAGATGCCTGGCCCGCCGAGCCGCGAGCGAGCGGCCCGCGAGATCGCGATGGCGATACTCCACCGTGTTGCGAATCATGAGGCGCCGGTCGGGCGTCAGGCGTACCGTTGCGCCGGCAACCCGGGTCGACAGCACGCCCCAGGCCGCTGCGTTGCCCAGCCTGGCCTGCTCTTCCTCGTTCAGCGGCCGGCTGAGCGACGCGCTGAGCTCAAGCGGGAAGACTGCGCGGTCCGTTACCCCGACTCGGTGCAGAAAGGCACCCACGCAAATGATGACTCGCGCGGCGTCTATGTTGCCGTCGTGCGAACGCGCGCGAATGCTGCCGCCATTCAGCCGCTCCAGCCCGACGATCTCCGTGTTCTCGTACAGCGAGACATTCTCGGGCAGCGTGTCCAGCAAACCCTTGGCGTACTTCGCCGGTTGCAACAGACCGTTACCGCCACCACACCATATTGCCGCCGTGTAGAAAGACGAGCCCAGTCGCCGCGCGAGCGCCTCGCCTTCCAGCAATTTCGCATTCGCCCCCGCATCTTGCAGCGTCTCCACCTGGGCCTCGGCCTGTTCGAGTTTGCCCGGATCATGGACAGCGAAGAAGTAGCCGTCCGAGCTCAGGTCACACGCGATGCCCAGGGTCGCGATACGTCGGCTCACCTCGTCGCTTGCGGCCTTGCCGATCGCCGTCGCGCGATAGTATTGCTCGTTCAACGTCCGGTCGACCAGTTCTTCGGGCTCCGGCCGTTCGTACGCGACCACGAAACCCGAATTGCGCGCCGAGGCGCCCTGAGCCGCGCGCTGCCGATCGACAACGACAATGTGCGATCCGGGGTGCAGCTCGGCGAGCGTATGGGCCGCCGCCAATCCCGTGAAGCCGCCACCGATCACGAGCCAGTCGGCTCGACGCGCCCCTTTCAGCGCCGCGCGGACAGGTGACGTACCCGCCTGGGCAATCCAGCCGCAAATGTTTTCAGTCAAAGCACGTCTCCTGCCTCGAAACCCGGTCTGCAATTGTCTGAAGCATGAACAATTCGCATCCTTTCGTTAGGACATCATTCGATTTGTGCCAATATATTGAGAACTGGAGGGGCCATCCAGTGCTATTAATTCATTCGAGCATTCAAAAAACGCATGGATAAGCTCTACCGACCACCGTCCCTCCAGGCGCTTCAGGCACTCGCACTGGTGGCCGAATCGGCCAGCTTCACCGAAGTGGCGGACAAGCTGCATCTGACGCAGAGCGCGGTCAGCCGGAAGATTCAACAGCTGGAAAGCCACTACGGCATGCCGCTGCTTGTCCGCAACAGCCGCGGCATGCAGTTGACCGAGCACGGCAAGGCGGTGCTTGACGTCGCGCGCAAGGTGCTGGGCGAGTTGCGTACGCTCGACGAGCAGCTCACCCGAAGGGACCGGCCATTTCGCATCCGGATATTCGTCTCCGTTGCGGTCCGCTGGCTGTTGCCGCGGATGGTCGACTTCTATGCGCAGTGCCCCGATCTGTCATTGTCGATAGAGACGGTTGCGACCGAAATGGTCGAGGCCACGGGCGAGTGCGACGCCTATCTCCTTTACCTGCCCGAAATGCACCGGGACCCGTCGTTCCTCATCCTCTTCGAGGAACTTCTCGTGCCGGTGTGCGCGCCCACCCTGATCGGCGGCAAGCAACCACCCGCGACGCTGGACGAGTTAGGCCAACACGCGCTCATTCACGGATCGACCGGCCATCACGAGTGGACGCGCTGGCTTCAGGAGCAGGGGGGCGCGGAAGACGCCACCTATCGGCACATGACCTTCAACCTGGACGAACTGGCAATGGATGCGGCCAGTCGCGGGCTGGGTGTCGCGATGACGGATCTGACCTTGGCGCAAGAAGCGATCCGCCGCGGCGAACTGATCGTGCCGTTCGGTACACCGTTGAGAACCACGGGCGTCTACGTGCTTTGGCTGCAGACCGCCGGCGCCCTGCACCCGGCACGACAACGCATCCTTCAATGGTTTGCCCAGCAGGCGGCCGAAGCGGTGCGTGAAGGGTCAGCGTGACCTGGCGAAGCGGGGGTGGGTCTCGCCAACCGCGCAGCCGATCTGCACGCCATCTTCATTCGCATTCCACAATAACAGGAAGACACCAGGAAGACGCTTGATCGCCGGCACGGCAAGGTGCCGGATGACGAACACCACGGCCGTCGATCCGGCATGCGAGTCACGGACGATGTCGGCGACAGCTCGCGGGAATCGAAGCCCAATGCCGGACTGCACGGAAGTCCAGTTCGGTTTTCGTTGCAAGGCGGCTTGCGCGAGAACAGTCGATAACGACAATGGGCCGGGAAGCGACATCGACGGAAATCCTCAAGGAGCGTTTCTCCGGCTCACCGCGGCTACACCGCCCGCGACTCACCACCCTTGATCCGCAACCGCACATCAACCGCCCCGATATTCTTCTCATGCGCCACCAGCATCTGCGTGAGCGCATGGTGCATGTCGGGCTGCGCAAGCGTCGGCAGTAACGCCTGCAGCTTCCGCACGACCCACCGTTGCCCACGGTTCAAAAACGCCAGCCGCTCGGCCAGATCGTCGATCGCCATCGCCTTCTCATAAAACGCCCCGGTAGCATGCGTCGGCGTCGCATCGAGCGACCGAATCGCATCGACCAGCACCGCACACCAGTGCGCCTCATCCTGTCGAATGCCGGCCACCAGCCGATGAAGTTCGGGATCGTCGATTTCCGCCGCCGTCTCCGACGCAACCCGCGCACCGGCGCGCTCGGCTTCCAGCAGCTCATTCAGCAACGCGAGCAACGCGTCGCGCTGCGCATCAGCGGATTCGTCCGCGGCTTTGGCGGGGCGGGCGTCGTGCCCGTCGTCGTGGGTCCGGTTCGACATGCGATGTCCTCCGTTCAGGAAGCGTGGCGCACCGGTTCGTCCGGCGTGGTTCCGTCAGACACTGTTCACACGACAGCGTCCACGCATCACGACTGACAACAGCGGGGCCACACGAAGAATGGCTCACAGTCTGACATAGCCCTGTGACACGCGTCTCGAGGCGGCTCACTGTGCGTGATGCGCATCAAGACACACCGCAACGCGCAGCCGACATCACGTCCACCCTTCAAGCCTCAACGTCGACCGCACCAACCGCTGCTCCTCCTGCTCGATCTCGCGCAAATACTCGACACACTGGCGGATATGCTCGCTCGCCGCCTTGCGCGCCTGATCCGGCAACCGCCCCGTCACCGCGTTATAAAGCCGCGCATGCTGCCGATCGATCTGCTTCTTCAACGGCTCACGGTGATAAAGATTGTTCACCGACGCAAACACCGAACTCAGCAGCAGATCCGTCAACGACTGCAGCGTATTCACGAGCACCGGGTTATGCGAAGCCTCACAGATCGCGAGATGGAACGCATGATCGAGCTTCGCGCGCGCGGCCGGATCGAGATCCTGCGCGTCAGCCGCGGTCATCTCTTCATAGCGGCGCTTGATCAGGATGAAATCCGCCGGCGTACCGCGCAGCGCCGCAAGCCGCGCGGCCTCCGTCTCGAGCATCCCGCGTACCTCGAACAGGTCGTACAGCGTGCGCGGCTGCGAGCCGAGCAGATGCATCATCGGCGTGATCTCGCGTTGCGGGGTCAGGCTCGCAACGAACGAGCCCTTGCCGTGCGCGGTGTCGATGATGCCGCGCGCACGCAGCAGCTTCATCCCTTCACGCACGGCCGTGCGCGACACACCGAGCTTCTCGGTCAGCCGCCGTTCGGACGGTAGCGCCTGCCCGGCCTTCAGCACGCCGTCGACGATCAGCTTCTCGATGCGCTCGGCAACGACGTCGGCCACGTTGCGCGCCGGGCCCGCCTGTTCCTGCATTTCCATACTGGTATGACCACTTCGGAAGGATATCGGCGATTTTCCCACAAACCCTTGTAGCCATTCGGTTTTCTGGCAATCGATGCAGCCTCCTCATGGCCACCCGACAAAAACTGGTATGACCACATCCACCACGTCTGGACACGCGCGCGCCGCCCGCCAAGAATCCATCCCTTCCGGCGTGCCGCGCGTCGCGCAGCCGCCTGCATGGTGGAGACAACCCCGATGAGTTTCACCTACGACGAACGGATCGACGGCCCACTGGCGACCGTCGGCCGCGACACACTCGTCGCCGCGCTGCACGCGGCGGCGCCTGGTCTCGACGTGCTGCACGAACGCGAAGCGCTCAAGCCGTTCGAATGCGACGGCCTCGCCGCGTACCGCACGGTGCCGCTCGCGGTCGTGCTGCCCGACACGGTCGAGCAGGTGCGCGCGGTGTTGCGCGTCGCGGCCGCGCTCGGCGTGCCGGTGGTCGCGCGCGGCGCGGGCACCGGCCTGTCGGGCGGCGCGATGCCCCTCGAAAAAGGCCTCCTGCTCGTGATGGCGAAGTTCAACAGGATTCTCGACATCGACCCCGATGCCGGCATCGCGCGCGTGCAGCCCGGCGTGCGCAACCTCGCGATCTCGCAGGCAGCCGCGCCATACGGCCTCTACTACGCCCCCGATCCGTCGTCGCAGATCGCCTGCTCGATCGGCGGCAACGTCGCCGAAAACGCGGGCGGCGTGCACTGCCTGAAATACGGCCTCACGGTGCACAACATCCTGAAGGTCGAGATCCTGACGATCGACGGCGACACGCTCACGCTCGGCGCCGACGCGCTCGACGCACCCGGCTTCGACCTGCTCGCCTTGTTCACCGGCTCGGAAGGGATGCTCGGCATCGTCACGGAAGTCACCGTGAAGCTGCTGCCGAAGCCGCCGAGCGTGAAGGTGCTGATGGCGAGCTTCGACGACGTCGCGGAAGCCGGCGCGGCGGTCGCGCGAATCATCGGCGCGGGCGTGATCCCCGGCGGCCTCGAGATGATGGACAACCTCGCGATCCGCGCGGCGGAGGATTTCATTCACGCGGGCTACCCGGTCGACGCACAGGCGATCCTGCTGTGCGAGCTCGACGGCTCGCCGACCGACGTCGACGAAGACGCCGAACGCGTCGCCACGCTGCTGCGCGACGCGGGCGCAACCGAGATCCGCGTCGCGCGCGACGAAGCCGAGCGCCAGCGCTTCTGGGCCGGCCGCAAGAACGCGTTCCCCGCGGTCGGCCGCATGTCGCCCGACTACTACTGCATGGACGGCACGATTCCGCGCCGCGAGCTGCCGCGCGTGCTCGAAGGGATCGCCGCGCTGTCCGCCGAATACGGGCTACCGGTCGCGAACGTGTTCCACGCGGGCGACGGCAACATGCACCCGCTGATCCTGTTCGACGCGAACCGCCCGGGCGAACTCGATCGCGCGGAAGCGCTCGGCGGCAAGATCCTCGAGCTGTGCGTCGCGGCGGGCGGCAGCATCACCGGCGAGCACGGCGTCGGGCGCGAGAAGATCAACCAGATGTGCGTGCAATTCAACGCCGACGAAATCACGTTCTTCCACGCTGTGAAGGCCGCGTTCGATCCGCAGGGCCTGCTCAATCCCGGCAAGAACATCCCGACGCTGCACCGCTGCGCTGAATTCGGCGCGATGCACGTCCATCACGGCAAGCTGCCGTTTCCCGAACTGGAGCGCTTCTGATGCGACGCGAAATCGAATCGATCGACGACAGCGCCGCGCTCGTCGCTCAGGTCGACGCGGCGATCCACGACCGCCAGCCGCTGCACATCCGCGGCGCCGGCACGAAGGCGTTCCTCGGCCGCCCCGTCGAAGGCCGCACGCTCGACGCGCGCACGCATCGCGGCGTCGTGTCGTACGACCCGACCGAACTCGTCGTCACCGCACGCGCGGGCACGCCGCTCGCCGAACTCGAAGCGATGCTCGACGCGGCCGGCCAGATGCTGCCGTGCGAGCCGCCGACGTTCGGCGGCACGGCAACGGTCGGCGGCATGTTCGCGGCGGCGCAGTCGGGCCCGGGTCGGAAGAGCACACGCCTGAACTCCAGTCCCTTACTGTTCTCCCGTATGTCGTCTTCTGCTTGAAA